>SKPU01000260.1 GCA_007119335.1 Syntrophomonadaceae bacterium | reverse complement strand
TTTAAAGCAGTCAGTATGTTTCGCAACTGGCCCAAAACCTATTACTGGACCGCAAATATAAAGCTTAGGCCCGGCGATACTCCATTCATGGAGTCCAAATGGTCAAGGATATAAAAATATCCGGTCAAACCGGTCTAAGGTCATTGCTGGAAAAATATTTTTCGTAATTGTGTCAAGTTTTAGGGCCGAAATTATACCAGGGGTCTATCAGGATTAATGTGAGGCTTTTGATGGTGGGCAGTAAGCAGTTTAAAAAGTGAAACACCCGTCTCACTCTTACATTCAGCCTACAAATGCACTTTGATCTCCTTGATAAACTGCTCAAAATCAACCAGGTTATTCTGCAGAATCTCATAAAGTGTTTCAAGATCTATCTTCCAGTAATGGTGAACTAGCCGATTTCGAAAGCGGGCCATTTTAACCAGCCTCTCTTCTACGAAATCCTGGCCCAACAAACTTTCCTCAGCCAAAATTCTAAAGGAATCACTGTAATCATCGGGCACGCGGTAGCCGTTCTTACTGATCAAATGATTGCAGATGTCTATTGCTGCTTCAATTGATACAATAAAGTTATACTTGGCACTGCCTACCAGATGCGGATCAGCTTTTAATTCGGAAATATCTTTAGCTTTAAGATCAGATAGCAGTTTATGGGCGCTCTTGATTTCCGAGAGTAAGTTAGTTATAGTTTCTTTCTCATACTTGATCATCTCAAACCTCCCTGAGATAGCGCTCCCGGTAAGGTAAAATATCGAAATAGCGCTGGTAAGTACTCATTTCAAATTGAGTCCGCAGATTATCGTTGCGGACCATTAGTTGGCATCCTTTTTTTATTACCATGTAAGAAAAGGCAGGTGGAGCCTGGTTTAAAACCTGGATATCCACAGGATAGTTAAGCTTTTTTTGAAGGTTGTCCTCAAGCTGCAACTGGTAATCAAACTGTTTAAACCTATCCTGCTCGGAGAGATAAACAGCTATATCTAGATCATGAAATTCCCCTTCCTCACAGAATGAACCGTGCAAGTAGGCAAACTGAATTATCTCTTGCTGCTCCAGCAGATCGCTTAGTTCTTTAACCAGCTTTTTTCGCTCAGCCTGGTTAAAGTGAAAGCTTCTTTTTATTTTTGTTTTATTTACCAACATTATGCACCTTTTATCGCAATAGTATCTGAGGGCAATTAACTCTACCAACAAAACACTATCTATATTGCTTTAAGCAAATTATAACAGATCTGTGGGAAGCAAACAAAAAAGACAGGACAAAAATTTCGGGACACAATGAAAATTATTGAATGCTCGTTACCCCAGGCATAAATCCTTACCTTATCTCCCCACCCCTTACTTCAGGGACATGACAATCATAGATAGAATTTCACCTTATGCCAGGTTGAACCGCTTTGAATCTTTAATCTCAGCTTTTTATTAAAGATCTTGTAAGAAGCTTCTATCTATTTTCATTTTCTGAATCTCTCGTGCAGGGATACCAGAAAAATAAACATCAACTCCACCTTTATCCGGGTGAGCCGGCCAGATTACAACCTGGTCCAAAAGATCGTGAGGTATGGCAAATTGAGGTTTCCCGGAACCGAAATCGATTTCATAGATAGGCAGTTTTGAAAAGTTGTTGATGTAAGCCACCCTTGGCTTTTTCGCATGCATTCCCGGAACATCAAAAGGAGCGTACGGCAATTTATGTTTCATCGCATTAAGGTTTATCGAAAGTAACTCTTGAAGCTTTGATGAAGGTTCCTGACGCACCGGAGTCAGGGCTTGATCAATTATAACAGCGATATCAGCCATGCTTATTCCTGTCTTAAATGGAGGCGCAACCACGGTATTGGAAGCATTACCAACAAACCCAGGCGGTAAACCTGCAAGGCGGCCGCGGCAATCCACCACGGTTACCTGGCTACAAAGGGCCTCCTCATCATGGTTGTAAAGCTCAAAGCATTTTTTTGTAATTAAAGCGGAAAGGGCAACATTAGCAGTGCAGCTGATCCCGGTTTCCCCTGATATTCTTTGCTTTAGGTGCTCGATCACTTCAGCCGGAATATGGTACCCCCGTGAGCGCATCGTCAGGGTCCCGGATAAGTATAGCGGCACCATTTTAAGCAAAAATAGTAAAGACATCTTAACCCACCCGGATTCTCTAGCTGCATTTTCCGCCTCTTCCTTCGAAAGTTCATCAGGAGCAGGAAATTGTGACTGATCCAGGACCGGTTCTGTAACCTCTAAATTTCTGCAGATCCGGCCCCAGTTATAGACCATGGTATAAAAGCTGTCGCCATCCATGCAAGCATGGGAACACTGCACGCCCAAAACTGAACCGTCTTTTACCCTTGTGAGCTTAACTGAAAGGGGCGAATCGAGGCCCTTTTTTAGCTTAGCAGGCTTAATGGCGGTGGACATTTCCTTTATGTTCGTGAAATCATCTCTCCGGTATAAATCTTCCAAACACAGATCAGGTTTATCTACAACAGTAAAAGGAACACCTTCATCTGTAAAGGTAATCCCGGAATTCTCTTTCATCCTTCCGGCCAGGTGTGGGTAATAGGCAAGCAGTTTCATTAAACCTTTTTTTAGCTCATCTGCATCCAACTGTCCGGCAAACAACCAGGTTCCCCGGATCACCATGTGCAAACAGATTTGATCCAGTGGGGAAAAATGCCAGACTCCCTGTGATGGCTCGCTTTCCTCAGCCTGAATAAACTCAGTAGTACTGTTCTTATTGTTCATTTTTAGCCTGCCCCTTTCCTAATTAAGGAATTACCTGCTAATTGGTTAAACTTCCTCAATCTATTAGTTATCCAAATCCGGTTAAGATTAACAGGGCATAAAACCTTCCTTTTTAGCTACTCACCTTCTTGATCACCTTTATGATCAGAGTTCTCATCTTTTGTTTGGCCCTTAACTTCATTTTCAACTTCCTTGAAGAATTCAACAGTACCCTGCATCAGGTTCTGCATGAAGTTATAAGGGACTATGGCCAAGCCCTGTTCAAGATCTCCTAATACTAGCATCTTTTCTCCCGGCTTGATATTAAAATCCTGCCGTGCTTCAACCGGGATCACTATTTGTCCTCGCTCGCTTACCGTTACTGCCCCGTAAAACTTTTTCCCTTTTGGCGCTTCCATCTAATCACTCCCAGCTTATTTCATGTAAATTTTACATATCAAATTTACATGATTTACATTTAAAATTATACCAGATTACCTCCGGGTGTTAACTAGCTTATAATTGGCTTTAAATGATAAGAAGAAAAGTGCCTGGATTCCTTAAAAACTTAATAAAAGGTTTTTTTTATCTGCCGTGGAACCTTGTAATAAGTTTAGGCTGAAGATTCCGTTTTAATCGCCTTGAACAGGGGTTAAGAAATATTGACTCCTTGCGTATATAAACTTAAAAATTAGAGGCGGCTTTTAGAGATCATAAATTGCAGGAAACACCTCTTTTCCGTGTTTCCTCTCTAAGTTATCTGGCTCTTACGGTAATACGATGTAATATAATAAAAATAACTGGACAATTAGTTCATTTTGTAATATGATATAATAAAATATTACAAGTGAGGTCGAGAGCTATGTCAACTGAAAAAAATTGGAAAAACTTGTTTTACAAAAAATACGATGACGAAGGCTACAGCCAAGATGAAATCGAATCACTGTATATAATGGATATGGAACTTCAAACATTCTTTGATTTTAGTGAAATAATGCCAAGTTGCCTGAAACTACAGAATAAAACACGCGATGAAGTCAAATCCAAACAGCTTAGATTTTTTTGGAGATCGCATTCAACAGAAGCGAAATGCCCATCATGTGGCACGATAAGCAATAAACCATGTAAAGACTACTTCACCAAGCCTGTACAGGACATCCCACAAGACAACCTGACTGTGTACTATGAAGTAACATTCCAAAAATTCTTTTGTGAGAACTCGGACTGCAAATACAAAAGATTTGTTGAGCGTTTCCCGCAATTTTCTGAAGAAGACGCGAGGAAAACTCTCAGATTTAAGAAGTATTGCATAGAACGCGCCTTGGGAAGCAGTTGCAAACATGCTGAAGAAGAACTCAAGGCGGAGGGAGCTGTGGTGAGCCACGATATGATTATGGAATACCTAAAGGAAGAAGGGGC
>SKPU01000093.1 GCA_007119335.1 Syntrophomonadaceae bacterium | reverse complement strand
GGCCTTGTTAATTGCACGGTGGGCAACAATGACAATTGGTCTGTCAGGATTTATTTGAACTGCCTGCTCAACTCCTTTTTCTGCACGGTCGGCAGCATCTTTCAAATTTTCTCCTCCCGGAAAAACTACTTTTTCAGGATGCTTTGTCCAGGTTCTGTATAATTCAGGGTATTCTTGTTCGATTTCCACGAGTGGTCTCCCTTCCCAAGCACCATAGGAGATGTCCAGAAAAAAACTGTTATCAGTAACCTTATTCTCATTAAATGATCTTGCTGCTATTTCTGCTGTTTCCCTGGCTCGTTTAAGCGGACTGGTTATAAAGAAGGGTCTCTGCAGTTCTTCTATTTCCAGTGCTTTAGCTAGAGCTCTTGCCTGCTGTCTGCCAAAATCATTTAAAGGTATGTCTGCCTGGCCCCGGAATATATCTTCCCGGTTCCACATGGTCTGTCCGTGTCTCAAAAGATAAATTGTAGTCATAATCCACCTCTGCTTGTTATTCGTATATACGTGAACTTAAAAGGGGGCATTGATTAAAAGCTGACACCCCAGGTCAGCGGTAACCAAAAATAGAGGATCAAGGGAAGGAGTAGAATCGTGATCAGGGTTATCCACAGCCCGGCCCGGGCCATCTGCTCTATAGAAACATAACCGCTTCCAAAGATCACCGCATTAGGCGGAGTGGCAACAGGCAGAATAAAAGCAAAGGATGCTGCCGAGGTAGCCACGATCATGAAGCCAAGAGGATGCACGGCCATAGTGCCGGCCATGGCAATCATTACAGGCAGGATCATTGAAACTGTGCCGGTATTTGATGTTATGTTAGAAAGGAATACGACCAGGGCAAAAATCCCAAAGATAACTATAAGAGGTGGTATATGCTGTAAAATTGCCAGTTGGTCGCCCAGCCAGCCGGTTAATCCGGATTCTGAAAAACTGGTGGCAATGGCTATTCCACCGCCAAAGAGGAGTAAGATTCCCCAGGGTATTTTTACTGCGCTATCCCAGTCCAGCAAAAATACACCTCTTCTTATGTCGGAAGGCAGGATAAACAGCAATGATGCACCGATAATAGCAATCATCGGGTCGTTCAGGGCAGGAATAATTTCATCCAGGAAGAGACTGCGGGTAATCCAACCCAGGGCGACTATTGAAAAAACGGTCAGGACCATTTTCTCTTCATGCTTCATAGGGCCCAGCTGCCTGATTTCTTCATCTATAACTTCCTTGCCAGCCTCAAGGCCTTTGATTTGATTCAGTTTAAAGTAGTTTACCAGGTAGAACCAGGCCACTATGATAAAAACTATGGCCAGAGGAAAACCAAAAATCATCCAATCTAAAAAAGATATATCTATTTCCAGAGTGCTTTCAGCAACCGAGGCAAAAATTGCATTGGGCGGGGTACCGATCAGGGTGCCCATGCCACCGATGGATGCTGAAAATGCGATGCCCAGCATTAAAGCTGTGCCAAAAGAAAACTTGCCTGCTTCTACCTCGATATCAAGTTTCTGTTCCTTGATTAAGCGGGCTACTTGAAGGGTCACTGCCAAACCGACTGGCATAAGCATCATGGAGGTAGCGGTGTTGCTGATCCACATGGAAAGAAATCCTGTAGCAATCATGAATCCAAAAATCAGCCTGGCAGGTTGGGGGCCCATGGCCTTGACGACGGTCAGGGCCATCCTGCGGTGTAGATTCCAACGCTGCATGGCTGCGGCGAGCATAAATCCTCCCAGGAAAAGAAAAACTATTGAGTCTGCATAACCTGTAGCTGTTTCTCCAAAACTCATTACTCCGGTCAGTGGAAAGAGCAGAAGAGGCAGCATGGAAGTGGCCGGTATGGGGACTGCTTCGGTGAGCCACCACAGGGCAATCCATACAGTTGAAGCAAAAGCGCTTCTCATCGGGAAAGTAAAAGATTCTGTGACCGGTATAAAAACCAGGATCAAAATAAACATTACTGGGCCAAGAATGAGGCCGATCCTTTTACGAAGAGAAAAGGTCTGCTGGTTTTGCTCGGTGCTTTTGCCCAGAACTGTTTCTTTTATTTTTGCCTGGTCTTGTTCTTTAGGTTTTTGGGACGGCATAGGCTTTCTCCCTGGACATATAGCAAATATTAAGAGGAAATGAACACTTGAACTATTTTGTATTCATCATATATAGTCATAAATCCCTCCTTGTGGAAGGAGGTTTTCCAGGCAAGACCGTACATATCAAGTCAATTGAAATGCTAAGAATTTATAGCTTCCTCAACCAGTTGCTCCAGATCCTCCAAGAATTCTTCTTTCAACACTTCCCCTCTTTCAACCAGCTTAACGGCGTCATCAACTTTATTCTGGTTTTCTTCCTTTATGGCCTCTACCCAAAGGTTAAAACCCTGCAGCTTTTTGTCCCAACCGTCTTCGTATCTTCGGTGGAGTTCTTCAATTTCTTCGGTTCCTGGGTTTATCCTGCTTAGCTGACTAACCAGATCTTCAGTTTTCGGAATGACGTTTTCGTTCAGCTCATCATGAAGGACTGTTTTACTGATGAAGTTATCTCCGGAAACACTATTGTAAGCCTCAGTGATGTCCCGATCTTTTTCGACTATTTGATTAATATCTTCGTAATAACTAAAAAAGTCACCAGAAGTTTCTTCATCCGGTTCTTCAATATCACTGTCTTCAATGGTATCTATTTTTTCTTCCAACATAATTGATAACTCTTTTAAGGTGTTTTCCATTTCTTCCATTAATTCAATTTTACGAAAAAGGTCATGAGTCTCATCTATTTTCTTATTAAGATCATCTATCCAATCAACAAGCGGTTTAGTCTGCTCAGACATTTGTTGCTTAGTATCAGTATTAGCTAGCTCATCAAGTTGCTCTTCGTAATCGTCTACCTGTTCTTCTAACTCGTTGATTTTTTGTTGCAAATCATCTTTCTGGCTGTGCAGTAATTCTTGTTCCTCTTCCACTATTGCACTTACATAAGCATGAATTTCCTCTTCGTCGTAACGTTCCGAGAACTCTTCATATAGTTCATTATAGATGGCATCACTGTTTTCTTCCCGGAAAAAACGTTCAATACTTGCTTCCACTGCTTGTTTAAATTCCTCATCGGTATCTATGTCGTATACTTTCTCTTCTTCGTTATTACAGCCTGCTCCGCTAATTAGCAAAACAGCAACCAGTATGATTATTAACAATCTATGTGATTTATTTATGAGCATCAGTAACATCCTTTTCATGTTAAGATATACATCTTTAAGCAACGTTATCAAGCGCTGTGACTATTGTCAAGTATTCTATGGAGGGAAACAGGTCAGATTTGTTGAACTAAAAGGCCAAGGAGGTTGATATTATTGCAATTTAAGAACCGGACTCGCTATCCCAAAGAGAAGATAGAAGCATTAAAAAAAGCAGACAGGGAGTTTTTTTTGCATCCATTTTCCAGGATTGGGGTTTCCGACGATCAGGAGCCGAAGATTATAGATCGCGCCTATAAATCAAGAGTCTTTGATATAGAAGGCAGGGAGTATATTGATGGTTTTGCCGGTCTCTGGTATAGCAATATTGGTCATGGGCGTGAAGAAATAATAGAAGTTGCTGTAGATCAAATGTCCAATCTTGATGCCTTCCATTGTTTTAGTGGATTTTCAAACCTGCCTGCTATTCGCCTCGCTGAAAAGTTAAATGCTATGGTGCCTATGGAAAAAGCGAAGATATTTTTTGCAGGCAGTGGTTCTGAGGCTAATGACAGTTTGTTTAAAATAGCGCGGCTCTATTGGTCTGCCCGGGGTATAGACAGCAAAGACATTATTATTTCTCGCAATAAGGGCTATCATGGGGTATCTTATGGTCCAATTCAGGCTACCCGTTTTCCACACTACCAAAAAGGTTATGAGCCTTTGCCTCCAGGATTTAAATATATTGGTGAACCTTATTGTTATTATTGCCCCTGGGACAAGATATATCCTCATTGTAACCTGCGATGTGCTGATGCGTTGGAAGAAAAAATAATTGATCTCGGGGAAGAACATGTTGCCGCTTTCATAGCTGAACCGGTTATTGGATCAGGTGGGGTTATTGTCCCGCCAGCTGGCTATTATCAAAAGATCAGAAAAATTTGCAGTCGCTATAATATTATTTTTATTGCTGATGAGGTCATCACCG
>SKPU01000123.1 GCA_007119335.1 Syntrophomonadaceae bacterium | reverse complement strand
GGTTTTGAGGAACAACCGGTCGCTCATGTCAGCAGCCTGTGGAACTTTTTAGGAATGACCGTGGTAGGCCTTGCTGCGGTTCTTGCCGGTGGTTGCCCGATGCGTCAGCTGATTCTGACCGGTGAAGGACAAAGCGATGCTTTGTTAACAGTTTTTGGGATGGGTGCCGGAGCAGCGTTTATGCATAATTTTGGCATGGCTGGAAGCCCGGCCGGAGTATCCCCTGCCGGACAGTGGATCGCAATTATCTCATTGATCCTGCTCTTTATCATTGGAATTGGTAACATAAATTTGCATAGAAAAGCTAAAACAAAAGATTACTCAAAAGCATCTTAGGTTGACTTAACTATGCGATAATGTAAAATATAATTAACCTGGGAGGTTATGTTATGTCTGAATTAGTCGACTGCCGCGGGCTTTCATGTCCGGAACCGGTCATGCTGGCCAGGCAAGCCCTGCAGGAAACCGGTAGTGGAACCGTTCAAGTAGTAGTTAGCAATGCAGTAGCCCGGGACAATGTAACCCGCGCAGCCAATCAAATGGGCTGGCAGGTTTCAGTTGAAGAAGAAGGTGAAGAGTTTAAACTGAGTATAAAAAAATAAATTTTTGCGCATAACAGGGAACGCGTATCACGTATACGCTTTTCGTTATGCTTTAAAGGAATATTCTGGAATACCGGGTCGATAACCGGGGCATATCTTGCCAGTCACGATCTGCCCCGCACGTATATATTTAAATTAGTGATAACTTCCATAATCAGAACCCGCATCGATATTCCAATTTTCCTTTTTCAGGAAAGGTGTCTTTATGGCCTCAAGTTGTTACATTACATTTCCGAGCACTTATTTTGCTATACGGGCAGAGAGTGTTCTCAAGGGACAATCTTATTCTTTTAAAATGGTTCCTGTCCCACGCAGCATCAGTTCAAGCTGCGGAACCGCCCTGCGCTGTAAATGTGAAGATATCACCACTTTAAAAGATTGCTTATTGCAAAGCGATCTTGAGCTTGAGGGTTTTTACAGATTAGAAGAGAAAGGTCTAAAAAAACCAGTTGTAATAGAATTATATCTTGATGATCAGGAGACCTGTTAATTGATGGATGACAATCTCAACCTGTATTTCGATAACGCAGCTACATCCTGGCCAAAACCGGAAGCAGTCTATAAAGCGCCTGAAAAGCAAATGCGCCAGGCTTACGGCAACCCCGGAAGATCGGGACATACTCATACCTTAGAGTCCGATCGTCTGCTTTACCAGACAAGAGAAGCTATCGGTCGTTTATTTAGTTTTTCAGATCCGGCCCGGTTGATTTTTGCGTTAAACGCCACTGATGCTTTAAATATTGCCATAAAAGGCTTTCTTAATCCAGATGACCATGTTTTATATACAGCTATGGAGCACAACTCTGTGCTGCGCCCCCTGGGCCGTCTGCGCCGTGATGAATTGATTTCCACCACTATGATTCCCTGTTCAAATCAGGGCTATCCTGATCTTGATTATTTTGAAAAGGCTTTTCAGAATAATACCAGATTACTGGTTGTAAACCATGCTTCCAATGTTACCGGAACGATTGCTCCGTTAAAAGAAATGATTGAATCGGCGCATCGAAGGGGCGTTAAAGTGCTGGTTGATGCCGCTCAAACGGCTGGAGTAATCCCGATTGATGTTCTAAAGGAAAATATTGATTTATTGGCTTTTACCGGTCATAAAGGTTTGTTCGGACCAACCGGTACCGGAGGACTTTATGTAGCCCCGTGGATTGATTTAAAGCCGCTCCGTGAAGGGGGCACCGGCAGTCAGTCGGAGATTGATATCCATCCTGAAAGCATGCCTGAAAGATTAGAAGCCGGAACACTTAACAGCACCGGTTTGGCAGGACTATTAGAAGGCGTGAATTTCATTCTCGAGACCGGAGTGGAAGAAATTCATAGAAAAGAGAGTGAGCTGCGTGATTATCTCTATAAGCAGTTGCAGAAGATCAGCGGCCTGACCCTTTATGGCCCTGAATTTAATTCGCATAGTGTTTCCGTTTTGTCTTTTACCTTAAACGGAGCTGATTGTGGTGAAATCGGTTATATTCTGGAGAGCAATTATGGGATTCTCTGCCGGACCGGTTTGCATTGCGCCCCGATGGCCCACCAGGCCATTGGAACCTTTCCCGAAGGCACTGTCCGATTAAGTCCAGGCTATTTTTCCAGTCAAGACGACCTGGACTACCTGGTTAATGCGGTGCATGATATAGTTCAACTGGCTTCTGAATAAGCTTATGCTTCTGTTATAATATGGTTTGATAAAATTATCAGCCTTTTAAACGGGGAGGAATTATAAAATGAAAGCGGTCGATTGCCGGGGCTTAAATTGCCCTGAACCAGTATTACGCGCAAAAAAAGCAATCCAGGAAAGTATTGCCGGAGATATTGAAGTGATTGTTGACAATCAAACCGCCCGGGAAAATGTGCTGCGTTTTGTTAAAAGCCAGGGCCGGGAAACCAGGTGGCAGGAAAAAGACGGTTCCTACCATATAACAATTAGCGAGGGAAAAACAGCCGCTGCAATCGGTAGAGATGATACAACCGGTGCAGCAGAAAATGTTACATGCCGGGCTGAAGGTAATAAAGGTGATCGCGAAAATCCTGTTTTGTTTATCTCCACCAATGAATTAGGGGTTGGAAGCAGTGAACTTGGCAGGATGCTGATGCGTAACTTCATCTATACCCTAACCAAAACAGACCATTTTCCCCGCGCTATCGTTTTTATGAACTCCGGGGTAAAGCTATGCATCGAAGGGTCACCGGTAATTGATGAAATCGGTGAATTGGAGGATAACGGCGTTTTGACGCTGGTCTGCGGGACCTGCCTAGATTATTTTGAGTTAAAAGATCAACACAAAGTAGGCCAGGTCAGTAACATGTACGATATATCCGATTTATTGCTGGCTGCGGAAAGAGTGATTACAGTTTAGTTACCCTGTTCCGGTTCTTCAAGGAGCAGCGAGGGGTCAAAGTCTCCGGAAAGAAATAAATAAACAGTTACTACAATGTTTAACACAGCAAGACCGAGACCTAAACTGTTTAAAAATATACCTGCCCGGGCCATTACACTTTTTGAACCTGCATAACTGATCGCCCCGGTAACAAGTCCTATTATTGCGAGTATCAACCCAACTAGCGGAATTATCCAGGCAATGAGCATAATAATGCCTATTTTAACTGAATTGCGGGCCATAATCATTCCATTCTAAACCTGCCTCTCAATTTCGCATCAGATTTTGCTTAAGAATAACTTGAGAAAAATCATACCATAACCAGCAGGCAGCTTCAACTTTAAAAGGTTTTTCATCCACCGAAGTAATTCTTTTCATCATCGCCGGTAAAATTCTGCATTCTCCGATGCTTAATAATTTCATTTCTTCCATGCTAATTTGCAGTGCTTGCAATGCATTCATGCTTTTTTAAGATTGCGCACTGCATTAGGTCGTGATATATTGAACAGGGATATTTGCTATGAACCGTCACTAATGATAACAACAATTGCAGATCAATAGATATAC
Source organism: Syntrophomonadaceae bacterium (assembly GCA_007119335.1). Classification (GTDB taxonomy): domain Bacteria; phylum Bacillota; class Dethiobacteria; order DTU022; family DTU022; genus B1SED10-74M. The sequence goes on along the minus strand of SKPU01000123.1, from coordinate 646 downwards.
TACCGGGGGTACTCGATGATTGCAGCACTATTAGAGGGCAACGCATTCAGCCGTAATAAGGCTATTGGATTTGTTTTCTTGGCAGCTATATTATGGAGCACCAGCGGTTTATTTATTAAGATAATCGAGCTTAACCCATTTACCATAGCTGGGGTGCGTGGTGGGATAGCAGCAGTGGTTATGCTTGCCTTAATGAATAAAAATCTTCGTTTTAGCCTTTCTTTCCCCCAGGTTGCCGGTGCGCTGTGTTACTCTGCCACCATGATCACCTTTGTTTATGCTACCGTCATGACCACGGCAGCTAACGCTATCCTGTTACAATACACAATGCCTGTATTTACCGCTATTTTCGGGCTATGGATTCTCAAAGAAAGGGTCTCTCGCTTTGACTGGACAATTATATGTATCGTGATCTGCGGAATGGCTCTCTTTTTCTTAGATGAACTTACACCCGGTGGATTGCTTGGCAATTTCGTTGCTATTATAAGTGCCGTTACCTTTGCTTTAATGGTCATTTTCCTGCGTATGCAAAAAAGCGGTTCCCCGATAGAAACAATAATCCTTGGCAATCTAGTTACCGCCCTGGTCTGTTTGCCCTTTATAATTCAGGAACCTCCAACTATAGCAAGTTCAGGCCCATTACTAT
>SKPU01000237.1 GCA_007119335.1 Syntrophomonadaceae bacterium | reverse complement strand
CCCGATGGACTATTTTTAAAAGAATAGACTTTTCCGAGTAAATTAACCAGGATAATTAAAAAGTTACTAAGCTTTTGACCACCCTGATTTAATGCGCCGTGGGGTGGTTATATTTTTTTGGCGGGGAATACAGCGGACCGGTTTTATGGTATCATGTATTTCAGATACCCTGCTAAAGGGTGATTAAAACGATTAATGGGTGCTAGACAGGGGTGAAAGTTATGGAACCATCAGCTAAAAATAGTATTTTTAAATGGGTGGCTGTGTTTGTTATGGTTCTCCTGGGAACGAATTTAGCCACGTATTTGTTCTTTGGCGATCAAGGCGGAGCTCCCGGTGTTATAGAGGAAAACGGGCAGAGGATTATAGAATATAAACCAGAAAATGATCGAGAAGGCAGTGATCGTGACCTGGACTCTGAAACAGAAATATTTTGGGAAGCGCTTGAATCTATTACCAATCATTATTTCTATGAAGTTGATAGATCTGAATTGATCGAAGGCGCAATTAAGGGCATGATTGATAGCATTGATGATCCCCAGGTCCGCTTTTATGATCCCGAACAGCTTGAAGAGTTTCTAATGGATACCAGGGGCACTTATGGAGGAATCGGTGTACGCATTATTGAGTCAAATGAGCATATTGTCGTTTTCGAAACTTTTGATGATTCACCTGCTAAACGGGCCGGGTTTACACCTGGAGATCGTATCCTGGAAGCTGATGGCATTGAACTGACCGGTGAAGGAATTAACCACGCTGCAGAAGTAATGCGCGGACCTCCTGATACTTATATTGATATAAAAGTTCAACGTCCCGGGGCAGATGAACCGATCGAAATGACAGTTTCCAGGGAAGAAATTCAGGTTACAACAGTAACCGGTGAAATGTTAGATGAGGGTCTGGGTTATATCAAAATTGAGAATTTTGATAGCAATACCGGTGAAGAGTTTAGGGAAAAATTCCAGGAAATAGAGCAGGCCGGCCTGGATAAAGGGCTGATTTTAGATTTGCGAAATAATCCCGGAGGCTTGGTTGATGAGGCAGTAGGCATCGCCCAGCAGATTGTTCCGGAAGGAGAAATAGTCAGGTTGATCGGGCAGGATGACGAAGTCAAAACAGTTTATTATTCAGAGGCTGAGAAAAAGCCCTATCCAATAGTGGTTTTGGTTAATGAAGAGTCAGCCAGCGCATCTGAACTCCTGGCCGGTGCTTTACAGGATAGAAACGCAGCCCTCCTGGTTGGCCAGACGACTTTTGGCAAAGCTTCAGTGCAGCAGCTTGAGGAACTTTCTAATGACAACGCAATAATGCTCACCGTAGCTAATTACTTTACCCCTTCCGGCCACAATATTGATGAACATGGGATAAAACCTGATTACGAGGTAGAGATGCCTGAAGTGCTGCGGTATTACCATTATTTTCATCCCGATCGCCTGGAATTGGAGGATTACGGGGAAGAGGTAGAAATACTGCAGGAAATGCTAGAGCTGCTCGGTTTTGAAATTGAAGTGACCGGTTACTTTGATGAGCAAACTTTTGATACTCTCGCTAACTTTCAGGTTGAAGCAGGCCTTGAAAGCAGCGGAATGTTCGATGATAGAACCTGGGTTGAGCTGCGTGAAGCGCTTGACATAGCTTCCCGTGAACAGGATAAGCAGCTCGATAAAGCGGTTCAGCTTCTTGAGCAAGCAGATCTTTGGAATAATAGCGGGGGAAACGAATAACTGATGCAGCTTTTTTTTGAAATAGTCCAGATATTTTTTACGACTTATATGCTTGCCTTGATCATGCCTATCTTCTTGATTGTTATGTTTTTGGTTTATTTACAGTACAAGCGCCAGGCTGCAACTGAAGAAAAGCTATATGGACGGGTGATCAACCCGGTGGGCAGGCAAATATTGTTTTCCCTTGGTTTGGGTATTCTTGGTGGACTGGTAGCAAGTATGATCCTGGTTTTCCTGGGATTATCTCTGGAACAAATCGGTCTTTATTTTATCTGGCCGGTTGCTTTGCTTTTGTTGTTGGTTAACCCCCGTTACCTTTGTTTTTCATATGCCGGCGGGATTGTTGCTTTTATGGTTTTATTTGCCCGCCACATCCTGGTGCCTCTCCTGCCTGCTTTGGAGGAAAACTTTGTTATTGACTCCTTGCTCATGATTCACATTCCGGCACTGCTGGTCTTGATCGGATTACTTCATTTGGTCGAAGCAATCTTAATTTTCACCAGCGGACACTGGGGCAGCAGCCCGATATACCTCAAGAAGGATGACGGTGAGGTAGTCGGTGCGTTTTCGCTGCAGCGGTTTTGGCCAATTCCACTGGTTGCCCTGATGGTTGCAGTAGTATCTCAACCCGAAATCGTCGGGGTAAGTATGCCGGATTGGTGGCCGATTCTCGACTCTGTCATTCAACCCGGCGAAGGTCAGACATTACAATATATGGTCATCCCGGTGGCAGCAGGGCTGGGATACGGGGACATGGCTCTTTCATCGACCCCCCGCGAGAAAACGGCTCTTTCAGCCAAAACATTGGCTCTATACAGTGTGGTTCTATTGTTTATTGCTGTAGGTGCAGAGTTTTTCACGTTACTAATATTGCCCGGAGTGATTTTTGCCCCGGTTGGTCATGAATTAATAATCATGTATGGTAAAAAACAAGAAGAAAACTACCAGCCACGCTATCGCCGGAAGGGATCAGAAATAGTAATAATGTCAGTATTGCCCGGAACAGCCGCCGACCAGGCCGGGCTGCAGCAAGATGATATAATCCTTTCTGTTAACGGTGCTTCACCGGAGGACAATATGGATTTTCTTAAAAAAATTGAAGAGAGTTATTTCATGGTCCTGCTGGAGGGCACCAGGAACGGTGAATCATTTTCAAAAATTTTAAGAAAACAAGCTCCGGAAGAAATAGATGTAAAAAGATCTTTTAAATCCAGGTTGAATATATCAAGGTATAACAGTTTGTCCCTGCATCGCTTTGCCGATTTAGGGTTTATCCCTGTTCCCGATCCCGACTCATTAATCTATCTTGAAATCAGCAAACCAGACCCGCTGGCAAGATTAAAGAAGCTGAAATTCTGGGGCAAAAAATAGCGCTTTTGATTACCGCCCGGAGGTGTAGCTAATGTTTGCAGCCGCAGCCGCTGCTTTCATTGCAATTTTTGTAGCCGAATTTGGTGATAAGACCCAGCTGGTTACGCTGACCATGGCCTGTCGCTATCCGCCCCTTCAGGTGCTGACAGGTGCAATGGTTGCCCTTGCTGCTGTAATCGGTCTTGCCGTGGGTGCTGGAGAATTATTATCCGCTGCTGTTCCACAAAGCCTTTTAACAATTATCTCGGGACTATTCTTTATTGGAATAGGTCTTTTTACTTATTTGCGTAGAGAGCCTCCCGAAGTAGAAGCTCCTGCTAAGGACGGCTTTTTACAAACGCTCGGTATGGTCTTTATTGCTGAATTTGGCGATAAGACTCAACTGGCAGCGGTGTTTTTAGTTGCAAGCCTTGGTTATCCTTGGGCTGTTTTTACCGGAGCAATGGTAGCTATGTTTTTTAACCATCTGCTCGCTGTTTACCTTGGCAGCTGTTTTATTTCTCGAGTCAATCCCCTTTTCCTCAAAAGGGGGACTGCCGGGTTGTTTGTTGTAATCGGAATGATTATTATTGCAACTGAGGCAGGATCCATCCTATAATTATGGTATAATTAATTTTGCTTATTAACAAACAAGCCGCTGAGCAGGAGGTGTCGTAATGGCCATCAGCAGTGGCTTTAAAATTAGATCTGACTATAAACCAACCGGTGATCAGCCGGAAGCGATTGAAACCCTGGTGCAGGGATTAGGCCGGGGTTCTCCTTACCAGACCCTCCTTGGAGTAACTGGTTCGGGAAAAACTTTTACTATTGCTAATGTAATCGAAAGGGTTCAGCGTCCAACCCTGGTTATGGCGCCAAATAAAATATTGGCTGCACAGCTTTGCAGTGAATTTAAAGAGCTATTTCCGGATAATGCCGTTGAATATTTCATAAGCTACTATGACTATTATCAACCGGAAGCTTATATCCCTCAGAGTGATACTTTTATTGAGAAGGATTCATCAATTAATGATGAAATCGACAAGCTGCGCCACTCAGCGACTAGTGCCCTTTTGGAGCGCAAAGATGTGATCATAGTTGCTTCTGTATCCTGTATATACGGTCTTGGTTCGCCGCATGAATATATGGAACAGGTCCTTTCTTTGCGTCAGGGGATCCGGATCAGCCGGGATGAAATTGTCAATCGCCTGGTAGATATTCACTATCAACGCAATGAGATTGATTTCCACCGGGGGACATTTCGGGTCCGTGGTGATGTAGTCGAAATAATTCCGGCCTCTTTTTCTGAAGCTGCCCTGCGGGTGGAGTTATTTGGCGATGAAATTGAAAGATTGCGGGAGATTGACTTGGTGAGCGGGAAAGTGATCGGTGAGCGTAATCATGTTGCAATTTTTCCGGCAACCCACTATGTTACAGCTCCTGATCAGCTGCAGCGGGCTATAAGAGATATCGAAGCCGAACTGCAGGAGCAGCTGACCTATTTCCGGAGTGAAGATAAATTGCTGGAAGCCCAGCGCCTGGAGCAGCGCACCCTGTTTGATTTGGAAATGCTCCAGGAAATTGGCTTTACAAGCGGTATCGAAAACTACTCACGCCATCTTGATGGACGTCCTGCCGGCAGCCGTCCGGCCACCCTGCTCGATTACTTCTCGCCGGAAATGCTGGTTGTAATTGACGAATCTCATATTACCATTCCCCAGATCAACGGGATGTACCGTGGAGATCTGTCCCGGAGAAGCACGCTGGTTGAACATGGATTCAGGCTGCCATCAGCTCTTGATAACCGGCCGCTGCGCTTTGAAGAATTTGAAACCCTGGTTAACCAGGCTATCCTTGTTTCGGCCACTCCCGGGCCATGGGAACAAGAGCACAGTGATGCAGTTGTGGAGCAAATTATCCGCCCGACTGGCCTGGCCGATCCGGTGGTGGAAGTAAGGCCCGCTGAAGGTCAGGTTGATGACCTTTATGGAGAAATGCGGGCCAGGGCAGAAGCCGGCCAAAGGGTTTTGGTTACGACTATGACCAAGCGGATGGCTGAAGATCTGACCGAATATTACCAGAATATGGGCCTAAAAGTGCGGTACATGCATTCTGAGATCGACGCTCTGGAAAGAATGGCCATCATCAGGGGCCTGCGCCTTGGTGAGTTTGATGTGCTGGTCGGGATTAACCTTCTCCGGGAAGGGCTTGACCTGCCGGAAGTAACCCTGGTTGCTATCCTCGATGCCGACAAAGAAGGGTTCTTAAGATCTGATCGCTCACTTATTCAGACTATCGGCAGGACTGCCCGGAATATTGAAGGTAAAGTGATCATGTATGCGGACCAGGTTACGCCTTCCATGCGCAGAGCAATCGGTGAAACCGATCGCCGCCGCCAAAAGCAGTTAGCCCATAACCAGGAATATGATATAATTCCGCAGAGTATTGTCAAACCGATCCGGGCAGTCCTTGAAGCTACTGCAGTTGCGGAAGAGACTGAAGGTTACCAGGTCGAAGACCTGAAGAAAATTGATGCAGGGAAACGCAAAAAAATGATTAAAGAACTACGCAAGGAAATGAACCAGGCCTCAAAAGATCTGGCCTTTGAAAGAGCCGCTGAATTACGCGATATGATCTTTGAGCTGGAAAAGCAAGGTTAACCGGACAGAAAGACTCTCTTCCGAGGTTAGGAGGTTAGGGGACGGTTTCTCTTACACCGTCCTCGGTCCGATCACTGGCTGATTAAAAAAGCTACCCAACTCTAAACGAGGTGACCGAATTGTCAGCAGGAGAAATTATAATTCGCGGCGCGCGGGAACATAACTTAAAAAATATTAACCTGTCCCTGCCCCGTAATCAGTTAATTGTATTTACCGGTTTAAGCGGTTCAGGAAAGTCTTCCCTGGCCTTTGATACAATCTATGCCGAAGGACAGCGGCGCTATGTAGAGTCACTTTCGGCTTATGCTCGTCAATTTCTAGGGCAGATGGAAAAACCTGACCTAGATCAGATTGAAGGTCTTTCACCGGCAATTTCAATAGACCAAAAAACAGCATCCCGAAATCCACGTTCAACGGTGGGGACAGTGACAGAAATTTATGATTATATTCGGCTTCTTTTTGCCCGGATTGGTAATCCCCACTGTCCAACCTGCCATAAACCGATTAGCCAGCAAACGGTGCAGCAAATAGTCGATCAGGTGGTCAGTATGCCCGATCAATCTCGGATCCAGGTGCTTGCTCCCATGGTCAGGGGGCGGAAAGGGGAATATTCCCGTCTTTTTGAGGAAATGAGACGTAAAGGCTACGTGCGGGTCAGGGTTGATGGAGAAGTTCGTGAACTGGAAGAAGAAATTATACTAGACAAGCAAAAAAAACACTCTATTGAAGTAGTTGTTGACCGCTTGATTATCCGGGAAGGAATGCAGGCTCGCCTGGCTGACTCCTTGGAGAATGCTCTTAAACTCAGCGAGGGTCTGGTTTTAATTCAGGAAATCGAAGGCAAAGAACAGTTATTCAGCGAGAATTTTGCCTGTGCGGAGTGTGGTTTTAGTTTCGAAGAACTCAGCCCGCGAATATTTTCATTTAACAGCCCATATGGGGCTTGTCCCGAATGCAGTGGGCTTGGCAGTAAGTCTGAATTTGCATCCGAACTGGTCATACCCTATCCAGAATTATCTTTGCGGGAAGGAGCAGTTCATCCCTGGTCAGGACAAAATTACTACCAGCAGTTCCTGGAGGCAGCCGCTAAAGCCTGGGGTGTTGATCTGGATATGCCATTTAAAGATCTCTCTCCGGAAATACAGCATAAAATTCTTTATGGTTCTCCCGAAAAGGTTAGTTTCCGCTATGTCAATATGTTTAAAAGAGTGCGGAACTACAAAAAAGTTTTTCCAGGAGTCCTTAAGCTCCTCGAACGCCGTTATGCATCAACCACGTCTGAAGAGATGAGAGCTATTATGGAGAAGTTTATGCAAACGAAACCTTGTCCTGCCTGCAAAGGGAAACGCCTTAAATCATCCAGCCTGGCTGTTCTTTTGGCCGGTTATAACATAGCCCAGGTTTCGGCCCTCACTATCGAGCAAGCCGCTGAATTTTTCGATCAGCTCAAGCTTACTGAACGCGAAGAATATATAGCCCGCCAGGTCCTGAAGGAAATTGCGGAAAGACTGCAATTCTTGCGCAATGTTGGTCTGCAGTATTTGAACCTTGACCGTGCAGCATCAACCCTATCCGGAGGTGAAGCTCAGCGAATCAGGCTGGCTACCCAGATTGGTTCCGGCCTGACCGGCGTTATATACATTTTGGATGAACCGAGTATTGGTTTGCATCAAAGGGACAATGCCCGGTTAATTACTACTCTCAAAGCGCTGCGGGATCTCGGCAATACCGTTTTGATTGTCGAACACGACGAAGAAACCATTCGAGGGGCGGATCACCTGGTAGATATCGGGCCCGGCGCAGGAGCAGCCGGAGGTAAGGTTGTTGCCCAGGGCGATGTAGAGGATTTAATGGCAACCCCGGATTCAATAACCGGAGATTATCTGGCTGGACGTCGTTCTGTTGCTCTGCCGGATCAAAGGCGCTTACCTTCTGATCGATGGCTGCAGATAGAGGGAGCCCGGGAACATAACTTGCAGAATATTGATGTTGGGATTCCACTGGGTCTTTTTATCGGAGTGGCCGGAGTATCAGGTTCTGGTAAAAGCACCCTGATCAATGAAGTATTGGCCCGTTCACTTTCTCGCAAGCTGCACCGTTCACGGGAACAGGCAGGCGAACACAGTGGTCTGCAAGGAGTAGAGCATCTTGATAAAGTTATTGTTATTGATCAATCACCGATTGGCCGGACCCCGCGTTCGAACCCGGCGACTTACACGGGGATGTTCGATGGAATACGTGAAATTTTCTCCAAAGCAGCTGAGTCGCGCCGCCGCGGTTACAAGCCGGGACGTTTCAGTTTTAATGTTAAAGGTGGACGCTGCGAAGCATGTCGCGGAGACGGTATTATTAGAATTGAAATGCACTTTTTGCCCGATGTTTATGTTCCCTGTGAAGTTTGCCGCGGCAAACGCTATAACCGGGAAACCCTGGAAGTGCTCTATAAAGAAAAGAGCATCGCTGATGTTCTCAATATGAACGTAGAAGAAGCCCTTGACTTTTTCTCAGCGATTCCAAAAGTGCAGCGCAAGATGCAGCTCCTTTATGATGTCGGCCTTGGCTATATTAAGTTAGGGCAGCCGGCGACTACCCTTTCGGGCGGAGAGGCTCAGCGGGTCAAGCTGGCCACAGAGCTATCAAGGCGCAGCAATGGCCGCAGTCTCTATATCCTTGATGAACCGACCACCGGCCTGCACCTTGATGATATAGATAAACTTTTAACAATTCTTGATCGGTTGGTTGACAGCGGGAATACAGTAGTGGTTATTGAACATCACATGGAAGTGCTAAAGCGGGCTGATTATCTGATCGACCTCGGACCGGAAGGGGGAGACAGCGGCGGACAGGTCGTCGCCACAGGCACCCCGGAAGAAGTGGCCAGCTGCCCTGCATCATATACCGGTCAATGGTTGATCGAATTATTGCCGGAGCAGCGCAAGGCAGCTAAAATATAAGCAGCGGAAAAGGCATAAGGCTGGGGGACGGTTTTTCTGTCTGCCCCTGCCTGGCAAGATCGGAGAGGAGACCCACCAAACTAACTGGTCCTGGTTGTTTGGTTTCTCTGTCCCTGGTTTGGAGAGATTAAAGATGATTGAGAGTCTCAAAGGAAAAGTAAAACAGGCTCCTGAGTTGCCGGGAGTATATCTTCTAAAAGATAATAATGACCGGGTTATTTATGTCGGTAAAGCGCTTTCACTGCGCCAGAGGCTTCGATCATATGTTGCCGAAAATGAGCATATGTCACCCCGGCTGCGCTCTTTACAGGCAAGTTTAGCTGATTTGGATTTTGTGGTAACTGATACTGAAGTGGAAGCGCTCATTCTTGAATGTAACCTGATCAAGGAATATCGTCCCCGCTATAATGTAACCCTGAAAGATGATAAAGATTATCCATATTTGATCATTACACCCGAGCTTTATCCTCGTTTGGAATTAATGCGGTTGACTCAAACAGGCAGCCGGCGGGCGCGCTATGAACCTTTTCCAGGCAGGGAGGAGCATCGCTTTGGCCCTTTTACCGATGTCCGGGCAGTTCGTGAAACGATGCAGTTTATCGGTTCAATATTCCCCCTGCGCCGCTGCCGGCAGCCTCTTCATGGAGAGGCGGTTTCCGGCCGGCCCTGTCTTAATTACCAGATGAAACGCTGCCTGGCACCCTGCCGGGGCGAGAATCACGTTTCACCTGAACGATACACTAAAATGGTTAAACAGATTCTTCTTTTTTTACAGGGACGCTATGGTGAGCTGCAAAAAAAGCTTAAAAACCAGATGGAAGAAGCTGCCCGGGAACAAAAATTTGAAGAAGCCGCAGCATTGCGTGACCGCCTGCACTCATTGGAACGGGTGGCCGGGCAGCAGCAAAAGATGAATTTGAACGAAGATGAAGCAGATCGTGATGTTTTGGCCCTCGGCCGGCATAAGAACCGCTCTGCCGTCCACCTTTTTCAGGTCAGAGGTGGAAAATTGCTCAGCCAGGATCACTTTTCACTGGTCGGCTCCGAAGATGTGGAAGATGAAGAGGTGATTGCTTCTTTTATAAAAACCTATTATAACCAGGTAGAAAGTGTGCCGCAGGAAGTTGTTGTTTCAGACCCACCCACTGATGCTGAATTACTTGAACGGTGGCTGAGAGTTAGAGCCGATCGGAAAATTAGCTTGCGGGTGCCCCGTCGAGGACATTTAAAAAAAATTGTCGAACTGGCCAGGCGCAACTGTATGCTTCGGCTGGAAGAAGAAGAACAGCAAAGAGTCAGGAGAACAGAGCAGCCTCTTGAGGAACTGGGCCGTCTGGTCGGATTGGATGCCCCTCCGCAAAGGATTGAAGGCTATGATATTTCGCATCTCAGGGGTGGTCAACCGGTGGGAGCTATGGTCGTTTTCCAACAGGGAGAACCTGCCAAAGAAGGCTATCGCCGATTTAACATACGAAAGGCGCCTGCCGGCGATGATTATGCAGCTCTACAGGAAGTTCTAACCAGGCGGGCTGCTCAAAAAGATTGGCCAAGACCTGATTTGATGATCATTGATGGTGGAAAGGGGCAGCTAAGTTCCGCCCGTGAAGCCCTGGATGAGACGGATCTGCAGGGCGTTACGCTGGTGGCTCTTGCCAAAAACCCGGATCAATTGTTCCTGGAGGATTCAGCCCTGCCGGTTCGTTTAGCTTCCGATAATGCTATGCTTCAAATGCTGCAGCGTGTTCGTGATGAGGTTCACCGTTTCGCGATAAGTGGTCACCGCCGCCGTAAAGATCGAAGCAGTATTCATTCTCAGCTGGAGGATATTCCAGGTATCGGGCCTTTCCGGCGCACAGCCCTGCTTGAATATTTTGGAAGCGCCGAAAACATCAAGGCAGCTTCCCTTGACGAGCTTACAAAGATCCCCGGTATCAACAATTCCCTGGCTGCCCTTATTCAGGCCAGGTTACAAGGAGAAAATGAAGCAGCAGAAAAGGAACAGGGCGGTAGCAATGCAACCACCTGACCTTTGCGCAGTTATTCAATAGTTTATGTTATACTATACTCACCAGCGGAGAAGCAGGAGGACCGGTTAAATCTCTCCCTTCGCTCAATATGAAATGTCCATAAACCTAAACACTATTTGCTATTATAATATTAAAGTCCAGGGGAGGAATGAAATGCGTTTCCGCCTGATTGCAGCGGATCTTGATGATACATTGCTCGATAAAAATTCATTAATATCTGCCCGGAACAAAAATGCTATCCAAGAGGCTGTGTCCCGTGGAGTCAAATTTACAATCGCCACAGGGCGTATGTTTAAAACCAGCATCTCTTACATGCAGGATTTGGGGTTTAATTGTGACTGGCCGCTGATAAACTGCCATGGAGCCCTGATTAAAACAGCACAGAGCAGAAGAATTATTCTTGACCGGTCACTTGATAACCATCTAGCAATTGCTGTAATTGATGAAGCAAAAAAGTTTGATTTTCATATTGGTATCTTTGTCGATGATGAAATGTTTATCTGTGAAGAAAACGAGTATTCCCGTTACTACCAGGCTTTGACTAATATTGTCCCGCAGCAGGTCGGGGATTTACGATTTTTTCTGAAACAAAAAGGGATTAAGCCCAACAAGATTAGTATTATCAGCTGGGATGGCGATGTTGATCAACTTGAATCAAAATTGAAAGCTCGTTTTGGGAAAACCCTTTCTATCCTGCAGTCGCGTCCGTATTTTCTTGAAGTTACTGACAAAAAGGCTACAAAGGGTCAGGCTCTGCAGTGGTTGGTAGAGCAGTACGGGTTAAGGGCAGAAGAAATCATTGCTTTTGGAGATGGGCTCAATGATCTTGACATGGTCACTTATGCAGGACTGGGTGTGGCTGTGGGCAATGCCCAACCGGCAGTGCTTAAAGCGGCAGGCTTGATTGCTGCGCCGCATTATGAAGATGGAGTTGCGGAAGTTATTGAAAAATACGTGTTGAACCATTCCAGATAGTGGAGAATCGAAGAGTAGCGTTATAGAATATACTTTAATTGGCATTTTTATTCGTTAGAGGGGGCGATTTAAGTCGGTAATGACAATGAAATGCGGATCGTTTTGATTACGGGCCTATCCGGGGCCGGCAAGAGTCATGCTCTGGACTGCTTTGAAGATCTGGGCTATTACTGTGTTGACAATATGCCGCCCACCCTGATGTCAAAGTTTGCGGACCTCTTTGTGCAATCTGAGAACAAAAAAATTGCCCTGGTCTGTGATATGCGGGGCGCAGCCTTTTTTAAAGATCTTTTTGAAGCGCTGCAGGAAATGGATACCCGGAACTTAGATTACGAGATACTTTTTCTGGTAGCAGAAGACAATGTCTTGATCAGAAGATTTAAGGAGACCAGGCGCTCTCATCCACTGGGTCAAGTCAGCCTGCCGAATGCTATTCAAAAAGAGCGGGAGGCCTTAAGTGAAATAAGAGGCAAGGCCGATAAGGAAATCGACACCTCTTATCTGAAGCCCTGGGAGCTTAAGGCCAAAATTGTTGAGCTTTACGAGCCTGATCAACGCGATAAAAGCATGCAGATCCAAATCATTTCATTTGGCTTTAAATATGGACTGCCTCCGCATGCGGACCTTGTTTTTGATGTGCGCTTTTTACCTAACCCCCATTATGTCGAGCATATTAAATCTTTAACCGGTGAACATGACCAGGTAAAAGATTACCTTTGGCAGTGGAATGAGACAGACAAGTTTTACCAAAAGCTGCTTGATTTACTGGAGTTTTCCATACCTTTTTATGTTAAAGAGGGTAAGACCAGTTTAGTTATAGCAATCGGCTGTACCGGTGGGCAGCACCGTTCAGTTGTATTAGCTGATGAACTCGGTCGTTCTCTGGGATCACGTTTTAATCTTACTGTAGAACACAGGGATATAAGTAATTAAGAGATAGACAGGAGGCGCATTTAATTGTCTTTAACCAGGCAGGTTAAGCATGAACTGACCAGGTTGGAGGAGCCTCTGAGCTGCTGCAGCTCCTGGGAGCTAAAAGCTTTGATCCTCAGAAACGGTTATTATACTATTCGTCAAAACAAGCATATTCTGATCATCGTGGTTGATGATAGTGCAGTGGCCAGGCGGTTATTCAATTTGCTTCGGCAATCGGGAGTTTCCTCTCCATCCATTATAAGGCAGCAGGTAAAGAAGTTGCGCAAAAGTCATTTCCTGGTTCAGGTTTCGGGCAGTGAACAAATAGATGCCTTGCTGGTCTATCTTGATTTGAAGGAGGCCGGCTGTTATATCAGTTTGCCCCGCATGCGCACAGCGGTTCCAAAGAGGAACTGCTGCCGAAAAGCATTTATCAGGGGGGCGTTCCTGGCCGGAGGTAGTATCAGTGTCTCAAGCCAATCCGGTTATCACTTGGAAATCAACTGTGGAAGCGCTGAAGATGCCCTTGTTTACCAAAAAATTCTCGGTTATTTTAGTTTGAGCCCGCTTTTAAGAAAACGGGAAGGTCTTTGCTCTTTATATTTTAAAAGCGCCGAGGCAATTGCAGATTATTTACGGGTCATAGGAGCCGGCAGTGCTTTGTTGGAGCTGGAAAGTATGCGTGTGGTTAGAAGTATGCGCAACCAGGTTAACCGGAGAGTGAATTGCGAAACAGCAAATCTCGAAAAAATAGTTGCTTCAAGCCAGGAGCAACTTGACATGATTGATCAAATAGACAGCCGTCTAGGTCTTGAGAATTTATCACCTTCACTGCGGGAAGCAGCGTTGATACGCAGAGCCCACCCTGAATCATCTTTAACTGAACTGGGCAAAATGCTTGATCCTCAGGTTAGTAAATCCGGGATGAACCACCGATTCAGGCAGTTGGAAAAGATTCTAAATAAGTCAGGTGGGCTTGTTCCTAAGCAAGAATCATGCCAGTCAAGAAACTAAAGGGCAGGATTTAGTTATAAGATGTCGAAGCTAGTTGGCAAGAGTCAAAATAATTAACCTGCTTGTAGGACAGGAGAGTTTGCAGTGAAGCTGGATTATAATTTGAATTTAGAGCAGACCCAAAAACTGATCATAACCCCTGAACTGAAACTGGCTATAACCCTTTTACAGTATTCGGCACTGGAAATGCAGGAACATATCCAGGAAGAGCTGCTCAATAATCCGCTCTTGGAAGTTATTGAAAATAAGGAAGAAGAAAAGCCCGAAGGTGAGGAAGCCGAGGTGGAAGTTCCTGAAGAGCAGGTTCCCGGTGATGATTTCCCCTGGGAGGAGTACTTCCGGGATATGGGCCTCGACTCTGCTCCCGAGGCTCCAGGCAGCATAAAGCAAATTTCTGATCCGCTGCCCACGGTAGAAAATTATTCCGGTGTAACCGGAACAATGCTCGAAGACTTATTGAGCCAACTGCGCCTGCTTCCGCTTACTCCTCGCGAGTACAGTATGGCAGCTTACCTGGCCGGCAACCTCGATAGCAATGGTTACCTGCAGGGGGAAATTGAAGAGCTGGCGCCTGCCCTGGGCACTAATGTCGGGGAGCTGGAAAAGGCGTTACGAATAGTTCAGAAGCTGGAGCCGACCGGTATAGGTTGCCGCAGCTTACAGGAATGCCTTTCCCTGCAGTTGGCAAAGCTGGAAGATCCCCCCGAGATAGCCGAAAAAATAGTAAACAATTATCTTCCTGCAGCAGCTGATGAGAGATACCGCTATATAGCTTCACGTCTCGGATGTGATGAACAGTCGGTTAAGGAAGCGGTGGAATTTATTCGCACCTTCAATCCCAAGCCGGGCAGTGTTTTTGGGGAGGGGGAAGAAACCCGCTATATTATTCCTGATGTAATCGTT
>SKPU01000222.1 GCA_007119335.1 Syntrophomonadaceae bacterium | reverse complement strand
GGCTGCCACACTAATGGTGGCTAATAGAGAAATACCGACCACCAGTCCGAGATAAGGATTGCCCTGCCAAAAATATGCCGCAATGGAGATCATTATCCCGCAGATTAACCCCAGGGTCACACCAATCCGTATTTCTCTGAAAAAATAAGGCCAAACTTCGCTTCCATCTATTTCACCTGTTGCAAGACCGCGCACAAAAATTGTTGATGACTGGGTGCCGACATTCCCTCCCATATCCATAATGACGGGAATAAATACGGCCAGGACAACAATCGCCTCCAGGGTGCTTTCATAGCCCCCGATTACACTGCCGGAAAAAAATCCACCGGCCATACTAATCAATAGCCAGGGCAGGCGCAGACGAACAACCTTGCTGACAGGGGCTTCGGTCAAGCTCATATCAACTATTTCACCAGCCCCGGCAAGGCGGTATATATCTTCTGTAGCCTCCTGCTCCATAACATCTATTACATCATCGACTGTAATAATCCCCAGCAAGCGTTCTTGATCGTCCACTACCGGAACGGCCAACAGATCATATTTTGAAACAATACGGGCTACTTCTTCCTGATCAAGCCCAGCGTTAACCGAAATCACGTTGCTCCGCATGGCGCTTTTCAGAAGGGTCCCATCGGAGGAAGCAATCAGATCACGCAGTGAAATTACGCCAATCAAACGGCCTTCATGATCGAGGACATAGACATAGTAGATGGTTTCTGCTTCGGGAGCGATTTCTCTTAAACGGGAAATGGCCTCTTCAGCCGGTATATCAGCAGGAAGCGATATAAACTCAGTAGTCATAATGCCGCCAGCGCTGTCTTCGGGGTACTTCAGCAAACTGCCGAAATCGGCCAGTTCTTCTTCTCCGATTATTTCGAGTATCTCCTGCGCATTTTCAGGTGAGAGCTTCCCGATCAAGTCGGCGATATCATCAGAAGCCATGTTTCTAAGAATATCCCTGGCATGCGTTTTATCAATAAAGGTGATAAGTTCGGCTTGCTCAAAAATCTCCATTTCCTGTAATATAGCGGCTGCTTCCTGATCAGAAAGCCGATTCATTAATTCAACTTTTTGTTCAAAAGCCAACTCTTCGATTTGCTCGATAAGGTCGCCCGGATGAGCACCTGCTTTTAATTCACTACTAATTGACCTGTAAATATTTTCAACGGACAAAGCTCTCACCCCCTTGACTTAGCTGTTCGCATGGACTCAAACATATTTATTATAGCATGCAAAAAAACATAAAAAAACCCCGCCGTGCCGTTCGCCGTTGGTTTTGAACTTATCTTTCTTCAGGTGGGTGCCCTCTCAGCTGTTTTGCAGGTCCTCTCTACAAAGGCGGCTGCGCCGCAGCTGAAGTCCGGGCTCCCATTCAATAAGTGTTGGCTCAAAACTTAACCGGTTCACGAACACAGCAGGGTCATACCTATAATTTACTTACTATTTTCAACAAGATCATAGCACAAAAAAACAAGACTGGCAATAGACTTTTAACGTTAAACCCCTCATAAACCCTTTAAGATACGGCAAAACAGCGGCCAGAGGTGATACAGCTATTTACTCTTCCTCCGCAGTTTTTTGAAGCTCAATTTTTAATTCTTCCAGCTGTTTTTCGGATACTGCAGCCGGGGCACCAGTCATCAGGCAGCTCCCGGTAGCAGTTTTCGGAAAAGGGATAACCTGCCGAATCGATTCATCTCCACTCAATAAGGCAATCAGGCGGTCCAGTCCAAGGGCTATTCCACCATGCGGCGGAGCTCCATAAGACAGCGCTTCCAGTAAAAAGCCAAACTTCTCTTTACTTTCCGCTTCCGACAGCCCGAGCAGGCTGAATATTTTGCTCTGGGTGGGAGTATCGTGGATCCGTTTACTGCCCCCTCCGATCTCCACTCCGTTGAGGACCAGATCATACGCCTGGGCACGCACCGCTAAAGGATCGCTTTCCAGCAAGGGCATATCTTCCGCCCGGGGGGCTGTAAAGGGGTGGTGATCTGAATCATAACGATTTTCCTCCTTGTTATAGTGAAACAGGGGAAAATCGGTCACCCAGAGGAAATGAGGCTCTCCAGATATATCTGCAGGAGCAAAATGAGTGCGCAGCGCTCCGAGTGCCTGGCAGGTGATTTCCCAATCATCGGCGACAAACAGTAAAACATCGCCCTCTTCAGCTTCCATTCTCCTGCTGATTTCCTCCATCAATGATTGGTCAAAAAACTTGCTAATCGGTGAACGCCAGCCATCTTCTTCAATATATGCCCAGGCCAGCCCTTTTGCTCCCATCTGGCGGGCCTGCAAAGTCAAATCATCCAGGTCTTTTCGGCTCATCCGTTTTCCGCCCGGGACACGCAACCCTTTGACTGCTCCCCCGCTTTCAAGGGCTGCCTTAAAGACTTTAAATTCACTTTTTTGAGCAAGTTCATCAAGACCATTTAATTCCATTCCATAACGCAAATCGGGTTTATCTGAACCAAAACGCTCCATGGCCTCCCGGTAAGGCATTTGCAGAAAAGGTTTCTTAATTTCAACACCAAAGATCTCTTTCCAAAGCAAAGCCATCAGGCCTTCGGTGAGAGCAAAAAGACTTTCTTTAGTCATAAAAGAAGTTTCAATATCGACCTGTGTAAATTCAGGTTGACGATCAGCTCGCAGATCTTCATCGCGAAAACAGCGCACTATTTGAAAGTAGCGCTCCATTCCGCTTACCATGAGCAGCTGCTTGAATAACTGGGGTGACTGAGGCATAGCATAAAATGAACCGTTGTGCATACGGCTGGGAACCAGGAAATCCCTTGCTCCTTCAGGAGTACTGCGGGTCAGCATGGGGGTCTCAACTTCCAGAAAATCGTATTGATCAAGATAATCACGAACTAATTTAACTGCCCGGTGGCGCAGCTGCATCCTCTTAAGCATTTCGGGGCGCCTCAGGTCAAGATAACGGTATCGCAGGCGTAAATTTTCATCAACATTAATACCATCCTCAATGTAAAAAGGCGGAGTTTGGGAGGCATTTAATATCTCCATCCTGCTGATCCGGACTTCAATTTCACCGGTGGGAAGAGAAGGATTTATAGTTTCCTTTGAACGAAGGTGAACCTCCCCTTCCACGGCCATCACGTATTCACTACGCAGGCATTCAGCCTGGTTAAAGAGCTCGCAGTCCTGCTGTTTATTAAATACCAACTGTATTATGCCGCTGCGATCGCGCAGGTCAATAAAAATGAGCCCTCCGTGGTCGCGACGTTTACGAACCCATCCTGTTAATTTAACTTCCTGCTTAACATGTTCTTTGGACAAAGCGCCACAATAATGAGTTTTCATTGCTGCTTCTTTTTGATCAGGAAGCACAACTTCGGCTCGAGAGGGGCTGGTTGTAGTTTTTTCTGGCAAGCCTGTTTTCTGATTGTCACAGGCGAAGTGATCCACTAAAGCCTGCCTGCTCATTTCACTCTGTTCGCCATTTTCCATGTCACGTAAGGTCACTAGATCCTGTTTTATTTCATCTTCACCAATAATCACGACCTGCCTGTAACCCTGGCGGCCGGAATATTTCATTTGCGCTTTAAGGCTTCTTTGCAGCAAATCTGTTTCGGAAGCCACACCCTGTTCACGCAAATCAGCGGCTAAAGCAAGGGCTTCGCCTTCTAAATTCTTACCGGCGGTAGCAATATAGACGGGAGGACTGATCTCGGGCAGATTTTTACCCCAGTCCATTGCTAAAAGAATTCTTTCCACCCCGTAGGCGACACCCACCCCTGGAACATACGGTCCCCCGAGGTGCTCAACCAGGTGATCATAACGGCCACCGCCGCAGAGCGAAGCCTGGGCGCCGGCTCCTCCGGCAGATATTTCAAAAGCGGTGCGGGTGTAATAGTCAAGCCCGCGCACCAGCTGAGTATTCAGATTAAAAGGGATGTCCAATTTATTAAGCAGCTCTTTAACCCGGGTAAAGCTTAGGTCACAATCCTCACAAAGATGATCGATCATGCGCGGGGCATCTGCTACCTGGGCGCGACAGCTTTCTTCTTTACAGTCCAGCACACGCATTGGATTGTTTTTATAGCGGTTTTTGCAATCCTTGCATAAGCCGCTTTCCAGCTTTTCCAGAAAAGGAATCAGCTTTTTGCGAAAATCTGGCCGGCATAGCGGACAACCTACGCTGTTTAACTCTATAGAAAGATTTTCAATCTGCAATGACTTGAAAAAATTATAGCAAAAACTTATTATTTCAACATCAGCAG
>SKPU01000198.1 GCA_007119335.1 Syntrophomonadaceae bacterium | reverse complement strand
GCCGGAAAATGCCTGCCTGAGTTGAGTCCACCGTTTTGAGCAATTATTTTTTGGATGTTATCTCCCCTTTGGCGGTATATTCCGGTAGCTTGACCCAGGGTTTTTTCAGTAAGTGGCTTCCCCTTTTTTCCAAGGAATTCACTCAAAAGCTCCAATTCCCGGGCAAAGTATTTTACAGCCTTTTCGTCTTGCTTGCGGGGTACGTCCAGCAGGAAAACAAACAGTTCGCTATCATCCTTCATTACATTATAAAGATGAGTCATTGCATTACAGGAGTTAGCGATGACTACCCCGCTCAGTTCACTGTAAGCCCCTTCCCGCAGATTGCTTAGTATTCTCCTGGGATAAGGGCAAAGATTAGCCGGAAGGGCATCTTCTATGCTTCCCGCTCCACTATTGCGATGAGGCAAAAGGCGATAGGGGGTGAAGCCAGCTGCATAGATTACTTCCTCCGGTGTATAGGTGCAAAACCAGCCTACTTTTTTATCGTTGTTAACCGGTTCAATTTCCATTTTATAGCCTCCAATAGTTCTTTAATTGCTAAACCATATCGGCTCAATTAAAAATGAAGGCGGCCGGACCTACTCCAGAGTACGACCGGCCGCCTTTACTTAAAGATTTTCCTATACTTTTGCTTCTTCTTTTCCTGCACTCTTTTCTTCTTTTATTTCAGACCACTTTTGATCGGCTCTGTCCCCCCAGGCTGCAGCGATTGCATCCATTTTTGCGGCCATTTGATCTTCTAAGATGGTATCTGCCCCGTCGTGACTGGGCTGAACGCTTGTTTCGCTGACCATTTCTCTGAGTTGTTCCGGCCTGTCGATTAGGGGGCATGGCCGGAGAAGGTTTTCGCTGAAAGGATACCTGTCCTGGTAAGCTTTAAATAGTGGATTGGCCAGTATTTCTTTAAGTGATTTTCCGTTGATTGTATCGGCTTTGAAGTGGACAAAAGCACAGGGTTCCACATCTCCGTTAGCAGTAATATGGAAGTAGCGTCGCCCTCCGGCGATGCAACCCCCGGTCAGTTCACCGTCATTCCAGAAGTCAGCGATTTGAATTGGTTTGGTAGTGCGCACATGGCGGACCTGATCAACCAGAGCCGTCCGCTGTTCAGGAGTAACCATCAGCGATAGATCGGGTCTGCGGCCAATCGGAATATAGTGAAATGACCAGCCGTAAAGTGCGCCTTTATCGATCATTAAGTCGACGAATTCGTCAGAGTATGCTTCATCGGCGTTTTCGCTGGTGATGGTGATACTGAATCCAAAAGCGACGCCGTTTCCTTTCAGGTGATCCATACCGGCCATGATTTTGTCATAAACCCCTTCACCGCGGCGCTGGTCAGTTGTCTCCCGTCCGCCTTCAATGCTGATTGCAGGAGTAATATTGCCGACTTCACGCATCCATTGGGCAGTATCTTTGTCAATTAATGTGCCGTTAGTGTAAATCATGAAGGCCACATCGTAATGCTTGCGGCATAGTTCAGGCAGATGTTTCCACATTAACGGTTCTCCACCTGACATAACTATAAAATACATTCCTAAATCCTTAGCTTCGTTGACGATACGGTCGACTTCTTCAAAGCTCAGGCTGTGATGTTTTTCATAGGCCCCGGCCCAGCATCCCTTGCATTTAAGGTTGCAGCTGCTGGTGGGGTCGATCAGGATGGTATAGGGCACACTAAAGCCCAGTTCTTCCGAAAGTTTGTTTTGTCTTGGCACTCCAACCAGTGAGGCATTGACAAAAAAGTTATTTATCAGATGATCATGGACATTTTCGTCCAATTCATTGATTACACGGCTTATATATTGCCTGATAGCCGGGTTTTCATTTAGCTGCTTTTTGATATCCCGGGCATACCTTTTGTGGTTGGGGGCTACGGCTATTTTTTCAACTGTTTGTAGAGCTTTTTCCAGGTTTTGCTCAGGATCTTTCTTCAGGTAACCCATCACTGTTCCAAATGCTTTCTCACCAAAGAAACGTTTGCCTAATTCCATGCTTCTTGTCATCAACATAATGCCTACCTCCTATCCTAAGATTAATCTGCGTCTTTGCTATCTTTCCCCTTTTTTGGATGCAATCTTTGTCTGGGGCAGCAAGCTAGGTTTGAGATTTCTATTGATAGACTAAAAGCTTTTTAGTATCTAGTTTCCCTGTCAAGCATATTCAGTTTTTAGCTATTGATTTGATTGTGTTGTTTCTGTAGTTGTACTTTGTTTGAAGTTTATTGTTCTTGATAACTTTCCTGGTAAATCTCAGTCTTACCGTTTTTACAGAAATTGTTTAAATCTTTACCCAGTCGTTTCTGCAACCTTTCCAGGTCATTATTTATAATGTCTGAAGATATGTCTTTTACAGCTTCTAGAAGCATCTTTTGGAAACGGACCTGGTTTTCATCAAGCTGGTAATAGATCCAGCGACCTTTTTTACTGCCCTTTACCATTCCTGCATCCTGAAGAACTTTAAGGTGTCGTGAAACTTTATACTGGCTTTCTTCTAACGCATTAACAATGTCACTGACACAGACCTCTCTGGTTTGATGCAAAAGCGCTAATATTCTAATCCTGGTCTGCTCAGAAAGGCTTTTAAGGGCTTTTATATACTCTTCCATAATGTATCCCCCTTGTTAACGTATGCGTTGCTTCGCATATATTATAGCATGCGCTTTAAAACTATGTCAAACAGTTATGAATTATAATCTAGATAAAATACTGGAGGGGCTTTTGCCCTGCTCTTGGCACAACATTCAGGTATTTAAAAAAAGGTATTGATTTTAAGCTGAATATATAATAGTATTATAATAGAATTAATTCAAAAGCAAGGCTTAGTAATCTATGCAAGCTGTTGCCAATTTGAAAAAGGAAAGGGGTATGTTTTATGAAAAGACCATTTTTATTGGGATTGCTTGTTCTATTGCTTGCAGGTTCCCTGGCCGTTTTTGGCTGCGAAGCTCCGGGTGAAGTTGCAAATGATGAGATTGATGAAGCAGAACCGGAAAATGATGCGGTTGAAGATGAAGCAGCGCCTGCACCCACACCTCCTGAGAGAGAGAGAAGTTATGAAGACGGAACTTATCGCGGTGTTTTTATTGACCGTGATGCTGTTCAGGTCAATGTTCAGTTTGTGCTTGAAGATAATATCATTACGGATATAGGTTATCGACTTTTAAGCCACCGGGATATGGACTATTTAGAACCGGAAGATTCAGCTACCGAGGCTCTTAGAGATCAGCATATGCAAATCTTAGAATACCTGGAAGGCAAAGATATTCGTGAATCTCTGGTAGACCTCTATGAACCCGGTGACTTTGTGGAAGATGTCGATGGCTTTTCCGGAGCAACGATCAGAGCAAACAAAGTTATCTCTGCGGTTCGGGACGGATTGAACCGTGGCGTATATGTTTATTAGTAAACAGGATTTTCTGACCGGCAATTAGTTTTCAACTTATCTGCTAAAGGTTAAGCGAAAAAAAAGTGGTGTTAGCGTTGATTTAGCGAAAACACCACTTTTTTATATTCAGGTTAGGGAGTTTGGAAAACTTTTTACAGCAAGGGCACCGGTAAGGAAAGCTAAATTATTTTAACTGCCCCTGAATTTAATCATGTAATGTGGTAAAATGATAACTAGTCATTTTTAGTTTTAATAAAATTTAATCTAAAAAACTATCAATCCAGAAAGGTGTTTGATTAAAAATGAATACTGAAAAATTGCTGATGGGTAAAAAAATATTAATTATGGGAGTAGCCAATCAACGCAGCATCGCCTGGGCGATTGCAAAAGCTTATGCTGTAGCCGGAGCCGATCTTGCCTTCACTTATCAAGATGATCGTTTTAAAGATAAAGTGGCAAGGCTGGTTGAAAAAGAGATGCCCGGTTCACTGCTGCTGCCCTGTGATGTCTCAAAGGACTCAGATATTGAAGCTGTGGTTCGATCATTGCAGGAAGAGTGGGGTGTTTTGCATGGCGTGGTGCACAGCCTGGCTTATGCTAAAAAAGAAGAGTTGGAAGGGATGTTCGCTCATACCTCGCGGGATGGTTTCCTTATGGCTCACGAAATCAGCGCTTATTCCCTGGTTGCTGCCTCTAAGTATCTCTATCCGCTGATGACTGAAGGGGGCAGTATTCTTACTCTCACTTTCCAGGGTTCGGAAAGAGTGGTGCCCAACTATAATGTGATGGGTGTGGCCAAGGCTTCCTTGGAAGCAAGCGTGCGCTACCTGGCGTCCGATCTCGGTCCGCTGGGT
>SKPU01000192.1 GCA_007119335.1 Syntrophomonadaceae bacterium | reverse complement strand
TGCGATTACCTTTTTTGTGGTTAGTGATTCTTTCAGGAAAATACGGGAAAGGATTACGGCAAAAACCGGTGATGTATAGAGCAGGACCACCGCGGTGGACATACCTGCAGCATTTATAGCATTCATGTAAAAAATGTTAAAGAGACTTATGCCAACTAATCCGCCCAGGGCAAGCATGCCCAGCTGTCTTTTATTTACAATCAAGAATTTCGGACGAAAAACCAACAGGTAGACTAAAAAAATAATTGCTGCCAGGGCACTCCTGGTAGAAGCTACACTTATGGGGTCGATCCCTTCATTAAAAAGGAAGGTGCTGAACAATCCTGTTGTTGCCCAACAAATACCTGCGCCGGATACCATTACTAAGCCTTTGCGCGTTTGCATTCTTCATCCCCTGTGGTTTGTCCCTGCTGATGTGCATATAAGGGTATTGTAAAGCAAGCCTTACCGGTAGGCAAGAAAAAACAAATATATTAACTCAGCAAATTGTGTCTGCTCAGCCGTGCTGCGCTTTGGAATGGTGCCAGTTCCTAGCGGGCAATAGCGGCTACTCAGCTGCAGGTTTTTGCTTTGGTTGCCCCCGGTTGCATTTTGACTCGGACAATTTTTATGATAATATAATCATAAAAGACACTTTTTGTCACAATAAATAGCAACATTAAATCTATAAGAATTGTAAAGCGCTGCGTTTATAGTATGATTAAGATCAGGGAAATTCACTACGGTATTTAAAACCCGGTATGTGTTTAATATTTTGCGAAACAAATGATCGTGCATTAGGTAATTAGAATATTTACAATTGCTAATGGAGATTGTTTTTTCGCGTTACAAGAAAGGTTTGGTTACTCTGTATTTCATAATTGTTATCGGTTTAAGTCTGTTGTTTGTATGGTTATTTTACAGCAGACAGTTGAAAAATTTAATCCGACCGGTAAAATTTTATGCAGACAGTTCTGGTGCGCCGAATTATGCTGCGGGGGTCACAAGTGGCTCTCCTTTAAGCGAGCTGGGTAGTCATTGTGGTTTTAAAGCGCTAACGGATAAAAAGCATGCCGCTGCTAGTGCTATATATTCTACTGTTGCTTCATTTGGGGCTGGCCGGTTTTATGATTTCGCTACCTGCCTCCATAGCGATCAGGGTGAAATATATTTTAAGGCTCCCCAATCCAGAAAGGTGTATTTCCGGCCTCAGTGTATTGAGGAAGAAGCTCAGGACGGTCATTTTACTTTGAACAGCAAACTCTATTTCCTTCAGCATAACCTGGCTGTTCTGGAAACTGAATGGACCGTAAGTGAAGAAACAGCCAGGGTTAAACCGGCTTGTTTTTTCATTCCGACTGTAGGCCGCGATTTAGAAAATCCTTACCCGCACTTCACAGGCTTTTCTGTTTTAAAGAAAATAAACAAGGGTCTGCAGATGTCTAATTTTCACCGGTTTCCCGGTTTAAAGCAGCATGCTTATTTTTTGCCCTCCAGTGGTGGTGTTGCAGGCAAAAAAGAGCTGCATGGTTCCTGGGTGGAGCTTAACCCGGGGCAAAAAATGAAATGGTCAGTGATTATTTCCTTTTCTGCCGAGGGAACTGAAAAAATTTACAAGAGGGCTGAAAGAGCTCTACGAAAATTAAGGGGCTTGAAAAATTGTGCTCAGAAGCGATGGGAAAATTTCGACAACAGATTGCCTGTACCATACACACCGGAAAAAGAGTCTGCTAAAGTAATCCTGAAACTGGCTGCCTGGGCCCTTCAAAATAGCCTCTATTTTCCACGGGGCAATATGAATCGCTGGGGGTCAGTGCCTTCAAAAGTGTACTTCCCGTTTTTCTGGGGCTGGGATACTCCACAGCATGTCCTCGGGCTGAGTGAATGGAATCCAAAGCGAGCGGGGGAAGTTTTGCTGACCCAGTTGGAAGGCAGCTCTTCGGCACCGCGAAACAGTCGACTTCGGATTAAATGGAGGGGAGTAACTATTGTTTCCGGAGCACAACGCAACCAGATCCCCAGTAAAATCAATGATTCCCTGCGGGGAGTGCTTAACTTTTATTCGCAGCCGCCCCTGCAGTCCTGGGCAGCGGTAAGAGTTTATGAGAGGTTTCAGCAGCCGGAAGGTAGAGCTTTGTTCCTTTCAGAAGCGCTGCCTCCTCTTAAAGAAAATTTACGCTGGTGGGAAGAAAACCGGCAGCTTAAGAATGGTTTTTTTTCATATATTAATGGTCTGGAGTCAGGACTTGATGATAGCCCCCGTTTTTATCCACCAAGCTTTTTGCCCAGCTTTATTATTGGCCTGGTTCCCCGCTTTTTCTCTGCAATTGATCTTAACTGCTGGGTTTTCCAATCTTATATTAATACTGCTTACCTGTGCCGAGCAGCCGGTTTGCAAAATGATGCAGCCTATTATTATGAGCGGGGTCATAGGCTTAAAAAGAGGATTGATCAGGAACTCTGGTCTTCAGAGCATGAAGCGTGGCTGGATCGACGAAATGGGAAGTTTATCGAAGTGGTTACTCCAACAGTCTGGTGGCCCGCTTTTGTCGGCGCCAGTACAGACCTTAATAAAATACGTACTGTGATTGAAAAATATTTATTGAATCCGGATAAATTCTGGGGCAGGTACGGCATACCGAGCGTAGCTTTTGACGATAAATCATATAACAGCCGCAAGGATGGTTATTACTGGCGGGGACAGATTTGGATGATTAACAATTACGCTGCCCTGGAAGTGTTGTTTCGCTTCGGGTATAGTGATCAGGCTGCAGAGCTGCATAGCCGGATTATACGGGCCCTTTATAATTCGAAAGGGCTTTACGAAATTTATAATGCAAAAACTGGTGCGATAGGCTGGAGTTCGCGAGGACCGGGTGATCCCGCCGTGATGCAGTTCGGCATGACGGCGGCGGGAGCTACCCAGATCATTTTGTGCCGCTATCAGCATTTCCGTTATATATTCCCGGACACGCAAGAGCTTAATGGTCATATTCAATGGGCAACTACCTTTGATCAACAGCCGGTCCTGTCGCCGCCCAGTGTTGAGGAATCACCAGAAGAGGCAGTTTTAAAGATCGATGCGCCGGGTGAGCATATTTATGATGTGCCGAAGCTTATTATGAAAAGTAGAGATGGTCGGCCGTTGCTTGAATCTACGCTGTTAAGTTTGCGTTTAGAGAATCCGGCTGGATGTATTGGAAAAGACAGTTTGATCAATTTTACCTGGCGGGGTGAATGTTTTCAGGTACGGCTTAACAATAATTACATGTTAAGGCCTTATGCGCAATCCGGGAAACTTGGTTCTGCCTGAAAGTGAATCGCAGGTTGAAGAAACATAATCTAGGAGGTTGAGATTTGTTAATAGGTTTATTTACTAAAGGTATGACCATGTTGATTTTTGTGTCCGGTTCGGTTGTGATAAGCTACTTTATAACTCGTTTTATAGCTTACCTGGTTCCGGTTCCCGTGATTACTGAAATCTTTCTTTGGTCTGGGACTATAGTTCTTTCAGCGCTACTCTTGATGGGCGTCTCTTATTCTTATGTTTATCATGGATTTGGCGCGCAAACAGATATAGTGCGCCGGAGACCGTCTGCCGGAAACAAGGTGGTTTTTACCTTTGATGATGGACCGAGTAAAGAATATACACCGGAGATCCTTAAGGTTTTGGCCGAAAAAGGAGTGCGGGCCACATTTTTCATTGTTGGTATCCAGGCAGAAAAACATCCCGAGATTGTAAAAAAAATAGTTGATGAGGGGCATGAAGTGGGCAATCATACCTACGGGCATATCACGGTTCCCAATTCTCCAGCTCCCCGGTTGGCTGCCCAGATTATGCGCACAAACCTGGTCATATTGCAGTATAGTGGATCGTATCCCCTGTATCTGCGGCCGCCCCGGGGATTATACGATATGCGAATGAGGCGCATTGCCAAGCTTCTAGGGCAGGAGTTGGTTTTATGGAGCATTTCATCACAGGACTGGCATCCCCGGGCTACCCCGACTTCAGTAACCCGACGGGTTATTGAGAAAACCTCCGGGGGAGACATTATCCTTTTTCATGACAGTGGTTCGCTTTTAGGAGGGGGATCAGCAAGCCGTCGTTCAACAGTTGAGGCTATGGGTCCGATTATTGACGGACTAAGGGCAAAGGGTCTGGAAATAGTCAGCTTAGAGGAATTTATGGGTTACCCGGCAGAAATAACCCGGCGGGCATCTGGATAAAATTTTTGAGACTGAAGAGCAAAAACTGGGAATAACCTGTAAGA
>SKPU01000243.1 GCA_007119335.1 Syntrophomonadaceae bacterium | reverse complement strand
CGAAACAAAGACAGGAACGTTCATAATTTACAGAGCAATTATTTTTGTTTGCAGGATATTTATTTTTCACTTAGAAAACAGTAAAGAAATTTATGTTTTGCACTATTTATGCTCTATTTAAATAAATAACATCAACTAAAAAATATGGTTGCAGAAAAATCTGAGAGATGGTATAAGTTTGAATAGTAATCGAAAAATAAATAACTGTAAAGGAAGTCAATCTGCACTATAAAATTTTAAGGAAGGGGGCATTTACTAAAATCGAAAGGGTTTTACTTTACTTTGTTTGTTGATTACAAAAAGTATCAAGGGGGTTTTATTTTGTTTAAAAAGAGTTTGTTTTTCCTGCTGACAGTATTTATGGTTGTTGCTTTGTTGTTTGTAGTTGGATGTGAACCTGAAGCAGTTGAAGAAGTAGTAGATGAAGAACCAGATGATGAAGATTTCCTGGTTATGGCAATCTGGAGTGCTCCGGAAGGGTTGTTCAATCCTAACCTGTACGAGAGCGCTTATGATGCTTACGCCGCTGTTGATCCGGTCTTTACCGGTATGATGGACCATGATCCCGATGCTGATTATGAACTGGTCCCCAACCTGGCAGAGGAGATGGAAGTAAGTGATGATGAAATGACCTTTACCTACCACCTGCGCGATGACATCTATTTTCATGACGGTGAACCGGTAACTACCGAAGATGTGAAATTTACATTCGAGTGGATGATGGACGAAGATTACACCGGTGTCCGCGCTGCGTACTGGGAATCGATCGAAGAAATTGAAGTAGAAGATGAGACAACAATTCATTTCCACCTCTCTGACGTGGATGCTCCGGCTCTGATCAGGATTTCCACCTGGAGTATTTCTCCCAAGCACGTCTTTGAAGGAACTCCGATTGCAGATTTAGAAGAACACCCCAATGTCACCGAGCAGCCAATCGGCGCAGGCCCTTACAAGTTGACTGAATACGAAGAAGGACAGTTTACCACTCTGGAAGCTTTCGAAGATTATCACCGTGGCAAACCCAACGTAGACCAAATCACAGTAAAAGTAGCCTCTTCTGATACTCAGATGGCAGAACTGATCACCGGATCCACCGACCTGGCCTGGGTTCAGCCTGAAAGAGATGAGTTTGAAGCATACCAGGAAGAAGGCTTAGAAGTGGTCAGCTATCCTGCCAATGCTTACCAGTATATGGGGTTCAAGTTGGATCACCCTATCCTGGAAGATGTGGATGTCCGGCACGCCATAACCCATGCCATAGACCGCTGGGAAATTGTAGATGCCCTTTTTGACGGTATGAGCAGCGTACAGGTCAGCCATATGTCCATGGTTTCCTGGGCTTACGATGAAGACTTAGATCCCCTGCCCTACGATCCGGACAGAGCAAATGAACTCTTAGACGAGGCTGGCTGGGAAATGGATGATGACGGCTACCGTTACAAGGACGGAGAAATGCTTGAGCTTACCCTGAGTTATCCAAGCGGAAACGTCCCGCGAGAAAGAAATGCTGAGATCATCCAGGATATGCTCTCTGACGTAGGCATTTCTATCGAACTGGATCTCATGGAATTTACAACTCTTGCCGATGCTGTTTTCGAGGAAAATGATTTTGAACTCTACCTGATGGGCTGGTCTTTGGCTATTGAACCTGATCCTTCCGGCATCTGGCTCAGTGATGATGCCTGGAACGCGGTAGGTTTTGATCATCCCGATAACGATGAACTGATCAGGAAGGGACGCTCAACAACTGACTTTGACGAGCGGGCTGAGATTTACCGCGACTGGCAGCAGCTCTTAATTGATGAGGCGCCATATGTC
Organism: Syntrophomonadaceae bacterium; assembly: GCA_007119335.1. Classification (GTDB taxonomy): domain Bacteria; phylum Bacillota; class Dethiobacteria; order DTU022; family DTU022; genus B1SED10-74M. The sequence goes on along the minus strand of SKPU01000243.1, from coordinate 2,438 downwards.
TGGCTTTATGCTGAAGATGAGGCTTTCGTGCATACTCCGGACCTGAAGAACTTCCAGGGTGACGCCTTTAGTATGTGGTGGAACGTGGAAGAATGGGAATTAGACAGATAATCAAACATGTCTGTCTCTGGTTACTTCAAGCTATTATTGAATGATTAAAAAGAACCAGGGATAATAAGAGGGTGGCTCTGATCCGGGAGACACCCTCTTCTGTAATAAAGTTATGGAGGTTTGATATGAAGCAATATATTTTACGCCGCCTGCTTCAAATGATACCTACCCTGCTCGGCACCACCTTCATCGTTTATATCATTATAAATATGGCCCCGGGAAGCCCACTTTCTCACATGATCGATCCTACTATTTCCCAGGAAGCTATTGAGCGAAGAGAAGAACAATTGGGCCTGGATCGTCCCCTGCTTCATCGTTATGGCGCCTGGCTAACTGAAGCAGTACAGGGCAACCTTGGTTATTCCACCCGTTACAGGGGTCGTTTAGTTTCTGAACTTATTCAAAACCGCCTCGGAGCTACAGTACTGCTAACCTTTTCTTCCATCTTTATCAGTTTTATAATAGCTGTTCCAGTCGGTGTCATTTCAGCTACCAGGCAGTATTCTACTCTTGATTACTCGGTTGTAGTAATGGCAATCGCCGGTGTTTCTGTTCCGGTCTTCTTCTTAGGGATCGTTCTGGTCTGGTTTTTTGGCTTCCAGCTGGGTTGGCTTCCCATTGGAGGGATGGTTTCCGCCGGAATCCGTCACCCCACCTTTATGACTTACGCATTAGATGTAGGCAGGCACCTGATCTTGCCCCTGGTCACCCTGACAGCAGCCAATACGGCTCGTTTCGTCCGCTTCACCCGCTCCAGTATGCTCGAGGTGATTCGGCAGGATTATGTCAGGACTGCCCGGGCAAAAGGACTTTCTGAGCAGGTAGTTATTTACAGGCATGCCCTGCGCAATGCTCTATTACCGGTAATAACCATTTTGGGATTAAGTTTACCTTTCCTTTTTTCTGGAGCAATAATTACCGAATCGGTATTTACCTGGCCGGGGATGGGAACTCTTCTTATAGAATCTATCAGCCAGAGAGATTACGGCCTCTTAATGGGCATTAATGTCTTCCTGGCTGTTCTGGTTATCATGGGTAACCTGCTGGCCGATATATTTTACTCAGTAGTAGATCCGCGAATTCGCTACGACTAGCAGGGGGTTAATTATGAGCCGTATCTTATCAAAATTCAGGCGTGACCCCGCGGAAGCGGGTTCGTTAAATAGCAACAATCAAGAGAAAGTCATGAGTCCCGGCAAAATTATATGGAAGCGCTTCCGCCGCAACAAGATTGCCATGATTGGTAGTGTTATATTGCTAATCCTGATCGTCCTGGCTATAGCAGCTCCTGTCCTTACCTCCTATGACCGGGATTCCATCGATCTGAGAAATCAGGAGGAACCACCATCTGCAGAACATTTATTCGGAACTGATCGACAAGGAAGGGATCTTTTAACCCGTAACCTTTACGGTGGCCGAGTTTCTCTTACCGTCGGGTTGGTGGCCAGTTCAATTCAAATGGTTATAGGGGTAATAATGGGCTGCTTGGCCGGCTATTATGGAAGGTGGGTCGACACAGTGATCATGCGCATAACTGATATGGTCATCGCTTTTCCCTTCCTGGCCCTGGCAATCACTGCAGCAGCAATCCTGGGACCAAGCATCTATAATACGATGTTGATCATTGGACTGCTGACCTGGACGGAAACCTGCCGCCTGGTAAGGGGCCAATTCCTTTCCATCAAGCAAACCGAGTATATTGAAGCAGCTAAATCCACGGGGGCAAGCGAATTTCGCATTATCCTGCGCCATATGCTGCCCAACGCTATGGCTCCAATCCTGATCAGTGGTACCTTAATTATGGCGACTGCTATCTTAATTGAGGCAGCTTTAAGCTACCTTGGGCTGGGAGTCCAGCCTCCGATACCAAGTTGGGGCAATATTTTGGAACCGGCCCGGAGCATGACCGTATTAATGAGAATGTGGTGGTTATGGCTTCCGCCTGGTTTTCTGATCTTTATTTCCGTTTTAAGTATCAACTTAGTCGGAGACGGACTGCGTGATGCACTGGACCCGCGTCTGAAAAACTAGCCTTATAAGAGGTGATAAAGACTTTGTCTTACTTGCTCCAGGTTAAAAACCTGTTTACCACATTTAACACTGAAGATGGTTTGGTCCCGGCCGTAAATGGCATATCATTCAATCTTAATCACGGCGAATCCTTAGGAATAGTCGGAGAATCAGGCTGCGGTAAAAGTGTAGCCTGCCTCAGTATTATGCGCTTAATCGGCCACCCCGGAAAAGTTACAGCAGATGAAATGCTTTTGGATGGAACCGATTTATTTTCTCTTAGTGAAAAGAAAATGCGCCATATCAGGGGTAATGAT
>SKPU01000183.1 GCA_007119335.1 Syntrophomonadaceae bacterium | reverse complement strand
TATCTATTTCATAAAAAGTATAAATCTGTTGTCTATATCCCAGGTGTTCAGTCCGGTAAAAAGTTCAGTTATTTTTCTACCTCCTATCTTTGAAAATATAAATGATTGATCGCCGCGTTGACAGTAAAGTTTTTTTTAATAGAATAAGTTGCATAAGAATCGAAAACTATGGTGATGGAGCTCACCAGGGGTTAAAAGCCCAAAACCGCTTGAGCTGATAGCTCCTGCAGTATTTTCTGCAGGAGTTTTTTGTGAGCTTTTGTTTTACCCGGGGATCGCAAAATTGCTTTAAATTTTTATAGTTTCAACTGCCTGCGGGTGGTGCTTGAGGGAATTAATCAAGCAGTCGAAGTAAAAGGAGTGACTGTAATTATGGATCCAGTGCTGGGGATTAGATTGATTATGCTGGCAGGTTTTTTGGGCGGGCGTATTGCCGCCCGTTACGGGCTTCCTTCTCTCACAGGTTATATCATCTTCGGGTTGCTGCTGGGGCCTTATGGAGCGGGGGTGATCTCGCTTGAGATAATCGAATCAATTAAAGATCCCTTGAGCGTTGCGGCAGTTAGTGTAATCGCCTTCATGCTGGGCGGGGATCTAACTATCGCGGCGATAAAAACCTGGGGACGAAGTTGTTGAAGGTGGCTACCATTGACACCCTTTGGACTTACTTCCTTGTATCCCTGGGGCTTTATTATCTAGCCGGGCAACCGGTTTATGTGGCATTACCCCTTGCCGCCCTGGCCACTTCTCCAGCACCTACAGTAGTAGTCCCAGTGGTAAAAGAGCTAGGGGCCAAGGGTAAGTTTACTGATAGCCTGCTAATGTTTTCAGCGCTCGAGGATATTACTTGTGTCATTTTAATTTCTCTGTCTATCGCAATTTCCAGACCGCTTATTACTGGCGGCGAAAATTCAATGCATGCTCTTTTGATCAGCTTAGGAGAAATTACCGGTTCGGTGTTCCTTGGAGCCGCCTTCAGTTTTGTTACCGTGTATCTTTTACGTATGGTTAATCCCGGGCAGCCACGGCTACTGTTGGTTTTGGCCATGATTCTGGTCGGATCAGGTTTAACTACACTGATTAATTTTTCCGCCCTGATTACTATTCTTATTATGGGGTTTGTTGTGCTCAATTTTGCAGAAAATACGGAAAACCTTTTTGCCAGAGTTGAAGAAGTAGCTTCGCCATTATTACTGCTTTTCTTTACGGTAGCCGGTGCAACCCTACAACCCGGATTAATTCCGGTGGCTGGCCTGGCGGTTGTGGCGTATATAGTTGTCCGCATATTCAGCAAAATGTCGGGGGTTTATGCTTCCACAAGGTGGTTCAATATGGACCAGGGAACTTGCCATTACTTATCCCGCTGTTTACTTTCCCAGGCAGGAACTACTATCGGTTTGACCATGTTGGTAGCCCAGCAATTGCCTGAAGTAAGTGACCAGATCTTGACTGTAATGCTTTCTGCGGTTATATTTTTTGAGATCATTGCGCTGCCTCTGACCCGCAGTGCCTTGCTGCAGCTGGGTGAGGCAGACGACACACACCCAAATAGCATGCCCGGAGAGAAGAAAACTGCAGTGGAAGAGCGGGGCAGCTAATCCTAACATTATCTATTATTCCGTGCAAAGTGCCTCTGGTAGCTTCATTTACTGTAAAGGGCTTTAAGCGTGAGAGCTGGCGGGCCAAGCTTTCCGGATCAAACTCAGAAGGAGAAAACCAATCGAAATCAATTGATTCACGGTGTTCGACGATCAGGGCTAAAGCAGTTTCCCCAGCCAGGTAACTGTCTTGAAGTGGCATCTGGTCTACAATTAGCCTTAATAGGACCTTTCGTTCTTTGCCGAGTGTAGACCAGTGCAACAAAGCTCTTCCTCCTTCAGGCCAAAATATTTCTGCCAGCATCTTGCTGTTTTAACTGAAAGGTTTCTTGTTGATATAACAGTTTTTTTGATAACTTCCTTATCGTATGTCTCAAAAAGCCAGGCAACCGCAAGGTGGTCACCTTCATTCAAGATACGGGTAATAATAAATTTTCTGTGCTAGTTTAGATCTATATTATCCAGCGATACGTCCCAAAAATATAAGGCCACTTTTGCCGGCAGCTTTATTTAACAGCACCACCTTGTTATTACTATTTTAATACATAGGCTATAAAATAACTTTATATGGGCCCGGGTAAGAATTAAATCGATTTGGTTAAGGTGGGCGGTGCCCCAGATCAGGGCATCCCGGTAAGAAAAACTGTGTTCTTTCAAGTCCCGGACAGCTTCCAGCACGATAATTTCATTAATTTGCAGGATCGGCCATATCTGATAGAAATAGTTGACCCTTTGCCCTGTATGTTCAAGGGTAAGGGGGGCTGGGATTTTTTAGTTACTGTAACAAAAAACTCAGGCAGATTATACATCACTGGCCCGGTTGTTGCAATTATTTGCGCCACGGCGAGATTATTAATGTTAAAGATGTAATTACATTTGAAGGTAGATGTGTAGATCAATAAAACAAGTATTTCAGGATTCTATCGATGATTAACTTACTAGAGCGGCTCAACGAGAATGTTAGTCAGGCTAGACTTCAATCTTAGAAAACAGGTAGGCTCCGATTATCACCAAAACGACCATACCCAGGGCCAAGACATTAAAATTGGTCCAGAATCCAATATCGTAAGTGCCGAGCAGAGCGCCGCGCAGTCCATCAACCCCGTAGGATAAAGGATTAAAGTGGACAACCATGCCCAGGGCCGGCGGCAAATTTTGAATCGGGAACAGCGCCCCGGAAAGGAAAAACAGAGGCATAACTAAAAAGTTCATGATCAACTGAAAGCCATGCATATCTTCAAGGAGTGAAGCAATCGCGGTCCCCAGGGCAGTAAATAAAGTAGCTATAAGGATCATAAATAATAACGCCACCGGCAAACCGGAAAGACTTTCAAACCGGAAACCGATTAGAAGAGATATGCCTAAAATCATCAATCCCTGTAAAACAGCCACTGTAGCGCCGCCCAAGGTGCGGCCTAACATGATCCTGACCCTGGAAACAGGGGCGACAAGGGTTTCTTTCAAAAAGCCAAACTGACGGTCCCAGATTATTTCGATCCCGTTAAACATAGAGGTGAACAGAATGCTCATGGAAATAATAAAAAAAAAAAAAAACTGCACATAATCTCCTTCCCCGGCTCTTTCAAAAACCGGCCCAAGGCCGTATCCGAGTGCAAGTAAAAAAAGCATCGGTTGGCCTAAGGCTCCAACGATGCGGGTCTTGGAACGAAAGTAGCGCTTCAACTGCCTGATCCAAAGGATGTAGATAACACTCATCTTTAGCGCCTCCTCATGTGCGAGCTCATCATTTGGGTCATGGTTTCTGCTTTTTCTTCCCGGATTGTTCTCCCGGTTAAGTCTAAAAAAGCTTCTTCCAGGGAAGATGTTCCGGTTCGCTCAACTAACTCGCGTGGAGACCCTTGATCTATAATCTTTCCATAATCAATCACTGCCACCCTATCAGCGACCCGTTCAGCTTCCTCCATGATGTGGGTAGTTAAAAATACAGTTACATTTTCTTTGCGGTTTAGCTCCCGGATATGATCCCACAACAGGTTCCGGGTTTGAGGATCCAGGCCAAGAGTGGGTTCGTCAAGAAAGAGGATCTGCGGTAAATGCATTAATCCCCTGGCAATTTCTAACCTGCGTTTCATCCCCCCTGAGTACTTCTTAACCTGGTCATCTTTCCTTTTCTGTAATTCAACCAGGTTGAGAAGCGTTTCGATCCGTTCCTTGCGCACCTTTTTAGGCATATTGTAAAGAATCCCGTGGATATCCATATTTTCATGGCCGGTGAGTTCATGATCCAGGCTCGGATCTTGAAAAACAATGCCGAAAGAACGCCTGGCTGCATCCTGTTCCGAAACAGGATCATACCCGTTTATCAATAACTTTCCGCTTGTCGGTTTGATCAGGGTCGTCAACATGCTGATTGCAGTTGTCTTGCCGGCGCCGTTTGGCCCCAAAAAAGCAAATATTTCGCCCCTTTTCACCGAGAAAGAAATGTCATCAACCGCAGTAATTTCACCAAACTTTTTGGTTAAACCCTCAACCTCGATAATCGCGTTTCTTTTCTGACCTTCCATGAAAGACTCTCCTCCGAAAAATCCTAACTTAAACCCTATAGTATCTTATTATTTCAAGTAGACACTGTCAACTGAAGGATTTCTTTAAGGATCCGCAGCGTTTAAGGAATAGCATCGATCTGCTTGATAATTTAAACCGGATG
>SKPU01000105.1 GCA_007119335.1 Syntrophomonadaceae bacterium | reverse complement strand
ACTATGCGACCATCGATGATTGCGCTGGTATCAAGCACCTTGAATACTTCATTTTCACCGCCCTTGCTGCTTTTCCCCCGGCTAAAAAGAGTAGTCAAAAAAGCAAACTCATCTTTCCGGTTCAGCAAAAATTTTACTCCGATAAAAACCAGGAATAAAGTTAAAACCGGTGAAATGAAAACTCCGACTACCGGTATCCGGTAAATGGGATAACTGAGCAGCAGCCCAATAACCAGGGTAACGATCAGGCCGATCACAACCAAAACGATGTCCTGAGTCGGAACCACTTTCAGCTTACTGTCAGCCCATGATAAAACACGGTTAAAAATATTAATTATTAAAGGAGTAATCAGATAAAATATGAGTCCAAAAACAATAGCGCCAAACGCATAATAACCTATGCTTACCGGGGTTAAATAAAGACCTTCCGATATATCAATAAAACCCGATACGAAGGGCAGTAAACTTACAAACGAATAAATACCGACTACAATACCAATCAGGGTCCCGACAATCCGTAATATTTTATTAATCAAAACTTCTCACCTCCTTTCAATAAATTCAATCAAAAAACCAAAAAACCCCGGGGATCCTTTAAATCATTATAACTTAAAGTTTCCTCCGGGAGCAAGATAATTTTTCGGTTTGCCATCAATCCCAATCTTAAAAGAAAAGGGTAAATTACCTGGGAACCTGCTCAAAAATATTGTTTAGTCTATCAATAATCTCGGTTTGCTCTAAGTTTTGAACAAGGATTAATTCGCTGACCAGGATCTGGCGCGCAGTATCAAGCATCTTACTTTCACCGGTAGAAAGGCCTTTTTCCCGGTCACGCAGCATCAAGTTTCGGACCACTTCCGCCAATTCATATATATTTCCACTCTTAATTTTATCTAAGTGATTCCTGTAACGCCGGTTCCAGTTAGTGGACATTTCGGGCTGGTCGCCTTTAAGAACAACAAAAACCTGGGAAACCTCTTCTTCCTCAATCACTCCGCGCAATCCTACCTGTATTGTGCTATCAATGGGAATAAGTACTTTCATCTCACCTAACGGGAGTTTCATTACATAATATTTTTTCCGTGCCCCGAGAATTTCTTTCTCTTCGATCGACTCGATTACCCCGGCCCCATGCATTGGATATACAACCCTGTCTCCGACATTGAACAATACTTCGCCCCCTTAAAATACCTATATACATAATAACATAGCACCCAGTTTGTGTCAATTAAACATACATTTTAACACATACGGATTAAGGACACAACAGGTAAATTTTTGTTTGCAAACAGGAATTCAGACCATTTTTACGGACTCTAGTTGACATGGTTAAAACAATAACAGTATAATTACTTAAGCAGGGCTATAAAGAAAAAGAGGTGACCAACAAATGAAAGACAACGAGGTTGTAGGTAATTTCCAAGATACTGTCTCAGACGTTTTAATTCGTCACCGTAGCATCCTCGACTGTTTGTCCAAGCACCAGGAATCAACAGCCCGGGTAAATCGCAGCGTAATCAAAACGGTTACAGATTGCGGCTGCATCTCAATTAACGCCAATAAAAAAGAATATCCCCAGAAAGACTCACTCAAAGATTGTGGTGAGCATATGGATTCTCATATAAAAGGAGAGCTTTGTGAACACTGCCGAGAAGTAATTGCTGAAGAAATCGGCAAGCATCTGTTTTATCTGACCGCCCTTTGCAGCACCCTCGACTTTGAACTGGAAGACTTGTTTGATATGGAGCAAAATAAAATTAGTACACTCGGTCATTTTCTACTCTCATAAATAACTGATCAAACCCGGGACTGGAAGCTTAGTAAGCCCTATCAATAAGTGGGGTAACCCAGAGCCTTAAAGAAGCACTGCAAATCGGCCGCCTGCGGACAAGTTTAAACATCTTTTAGAGCAGGGCCACTCCGATTGCTTCCTTTATATTGTCCACCCCGATCAACTGCAATCCCTTAAACTCACTTGACCCCTCTTTTAAATCAGCGCGGTTGCTTTCGGGCAGGATAAAACGCTTAAAGCCAAGCTTACGAGCTTCATTTAAACGCTGCCGAATCCGGCTGACCGGACGTATCTCACCGGTCAGGCCTATTTCACCGACCGCAACTGTGTCTCCGCTTAAAGGTTTGCCTTTCAGGCTGGAGGTCAGACTTAAGGCTAAAGCCAGATCGGCTGCTGTTTCATAAAGACGCACCCCTCCGACGGCGTTGACAAAAGTATCGAGGCCGAAAAAAGCAATCCCGGCATGCTTCTCAAGCACCGCCAAAACCAGGGCCACCCGGTTCAGCTCCAGGCCGGTCGAGGTGCGCTTCGGGGTCGGGTAACTGGTCGGAGCCACCAGGGACTGGATTTCCACTAAAAGAGGCCGGGTTCCTTCCATACTGGCGGTAATCACAGCTCCCGCAGACTGCTCCCGGCGCTGGGTTATAAACAAATGAGAAGGGTTAGTTACCTCAACCATCCCTTCACTCTCCATCATAAAAACCCCGATTTCATTAGTTGAACCAAAGCGGTTCTTCACTCCACGCAAAATACGAAAACTGTGGTAACGATCGCCCTCCAGGTAGAGCACGCAGTCCACCATGTGCTCAAGCAGGCGCGGGCCTGCCATGGCCCCTTCCTTGGTCACATGCCCGACCAGGAATACTGCAATATTTTGATCTTTGGCCAGGCGGACCAGTTCGGCGGTCACCTCCCGCACCTGACTGACACTGCCGGGCACCCCTTCTGATTCACCGCGGTAAATTGACTGCACTGAGTCGACAATCAGCACTGCCGGCTTAATGGTCCCTGCAATTTCAAGCAGTTCTTCAAGATCGGTCACTGCTGCTGTATAAAAGCTTTCATTAATATGTAAACGCTCTGCACGCATCTTTAACTGGTAGAGCGACTCTTCACCGCTGGCATAGAAAATGCTCCGCTCCCCGGTTCCACCTTTGGCAAGGCGGGCTGCAGCCTGTAAAAGCAGGGTCGATTTGCCGATTCCGGGATCGCCTCCGAGCAGAATCACAGAACCAAAAACCACCCCGCCCCCGAGAACCCGGTCAAATTCAGCAACCCCGGTAACCAGGCGTTCCTCACCGCTCGCTTCTAACTCGTTTAAAGAAACCACCCGGGTCTGACCCTTCGGAGCACTGCCCCGTTTTTTTGGGGCATACTCGCCCTCAACCATGGTATTCCATTCATCGCAGGCCGGACAGCGGCCCATCCATCTGTGGGCTTCGTAACCACAACCGGCACAATAAAAAAGCGTCTTCTTCTTGGCCAAGCTTTCCCCTCCATCCGGCAAGCAAATTAATATAATTAAGGTACTGGAATACCGATTGAAATATTGTACCTTCTCAACCGTGCTGCGTTTTGGCCCGGTGCCGGCTCCTCGCGGGCAATAGCGGCGACTCAAATGCAGGCTTTCACTTTATTAATTAATTAAATCCATGCCTGGAATTGCTATCCGTTATAAAGCTCCCGCAGGATGTTTAAATTTGTGCGGTCCCACTCGGTGCCGTTTTCCGGTGTTTCAAGAATCACCGGCAGATCTTCGGGCCAACCATAGTTTAAAAGAGCGGCAAAACCTTCCTTATTAATGCTGCCCTCCCCTAAGTGGGCATGGCGGTCGACTCGCGAACCCAGGTCCACCCTGGTATCGTTGACATGGAGAACCTGCAGGTGCTCCAGCCCGACAGCTCTGTTCAAAAGGGAAAGGGTTTTATCCACTCCACCGGCACTGCCCAGATCATAACCAGCGGCCCAGCTGTGTGCGGTGTCAATACAGACCCCCAGGGTTCCTTTCGGAAAAGAAGCCAGGATCTCACCTAATTCTTCAAATCTAGCTCCCAGGGCGGTGCCGCTGCCGGCCGTGTTTTCCAGGAGCAGCTTAACCGATGATGGCCACTTCAAAAGCCCCTCCCTGATACTATCAATAATCTGGGCCATGCCCTTTTCCACCCCCTGTCCCCCGTGGTTGCCGGTGTGCAGGACTACGTAAGGGGCCCGATGTAGTGCGGCTCGTTCCATTGTTTCGCCAAGCAGTTTTTTTGATTTAGCCAGAAATTCTTCATTGTTCGAGGCCAGGTTGATCAGGTAAGCGCTGTGAACCACCAGGGGATTAATATCATGTTTTTCAAGCAGGTCAGCCCTTTTTTCAGCCTCTTTTGCTTCCAGCTTGCCCATCCGCCAGCCAGTCGGATTGCCGGGGAAAATCTGGATACTCCGGCAGCCCAGCTTAGCTACCCGCTCTACATTTTTCGCAAATCCACCCTTTT
>SKPU01000165.1 GCA_007119335.1 Syntrophomonadaceae bacterium | reverse complement strand
GTTCTTCAGCATAATTAAGCTGCTTTGTTCCTTGTTGTTAATTTTAATGATCTTCCAAAGCATTAATTATTTCCCGGCAAAAAGATGGTAGATCTTTAGGGGTGCGGGAAGTAATAATCTTGCCGTCGCGAACAACCTCCTGATCAACAAAGTGGCCCCCGGCATTGACCAGATCGTCTTTGATGGAGAAAAAGGCGGTTACTTGTCGATCTTTCAATGCTCCGATCGATGCTAGCATCCAGGGGCCGTGACAAATTGCGGCGATAACTTTACCCTGCTCATAGGCCTGCTTCAGGAAATCGACAAGTTCCTTTGAACGGCGCATGTGATCAGGAGAGTAGCCACCTGGGATGATTAGCGCATCGAATGCATCGGCCTCGGCATCCCCGGCCGCCAGATCAGCGGTGGCCGGAAAGCCGTGTTTGCTCCGGTATTCCTTCAGTTTCGGAGCAACAGCAGTCACTTTAGCCCCGGCTTCTTGAAAGCGATAGTAGGGGTACCAGAATTCCGGATCCTCATAAAGTTCCTCCAGCAATACAGCAATGCGTTTTCCCTCTAAACCCATTATTTTAAACCTCCTGTTAAATATTTTTCTATACCAGCACTATTTTCTGGGTTAAAGTTTTTAAATCATATCTAATCCAAACCATCCGAAGCCGATTGCAAATTCTAACAGAGCCATGATTAAAAATAGCAATAAACTGAAAACCATGACCCAGCTAAACCAGCCCCGTGGAAACCATCTTCTGTCCCGATCCTCAAGCAGCGGCTTAACAACAGAAATTTTTTGCAGCAGCTTCAATCCGGCATAGGCACCGCCCAGGGCCAAAATAAAGAGAGGGATGAAGGCCAGGTAGGCCTGTGGGTCGACTTCGGTTGCGGCCTCCTCCTGACCGGCCAGATAGAGGTAGGTCACCGCATAAAAATTATTTAGCATATGATAAAGAACACCGCCCCATAAGGAACCGCTCTTAATCACAATAACAGCGATCACTGCCCCAAGCATGAATGTGCTGATCAGGTTGAGGAACGAGAGGTGAAAGATAGCAAACAAAAGCGAGCTAAATACGATCGCCGGCACCAGGCCGTGTTCTTCCATGGCCGGCATGATGGTCCCTCTGAATAGGACTTCTTCACATATCCCGGCCGAGATCGCAATAACAAACAGATAAACCAGGTAATTCTGAAAAGTTTCAGGTGGCTCTATAACCATGATAGGCTCGTACCCCAGTTCCATCAATCCACTGACCAATCCGGCGGCAATAACCATGTTAAGCAGCCAAAATGAAGCAGATAATAAGATAATAACCGGAATAAATCCAGCCCTCAAAGGACGCAGGCGGACAAAAGAGTACTGGTCAACCCGGTAACGGTTCAAAAACCACAGGGCAGGCAGGAGAATAAGCACCCACTGGGTAATAAGCATACCAATTTCAAAGTCTAAACCCTGCGCAATTGACCCGAGAACCAGCAAAATCAGCAGGGCCAGCAGATATAAACGCATCACTGCTTTCAGGTTTGGTCTCCGCCCCTGCTCGATCAGGTCATTTAGGTTTTCGGTTTCCATTCCTCCACCATCAGCAGGACCATCCTGCCTGTGATTATCCATTTTTTGAACACCTCTATCTCATTTATTAGCCCGGAATAATTATTATATGATCTACTCCAACAGCCTATTTTCAAGAATCTGTTCTTTTTCAAGCCCTGCTAACTGCAAATAGAATGCAGCAGCGTTAATCAGGGCGTCCATCGGAGTCAGCCCCACTATTTCACTGTCTGTGACCTGTACCCCGTAGCGGGCAGCCTCTATTTTAACCAGTTCAAAAACCCTGTGCAGGGGCACTTTCTGAGGATCGCAAACATTGATTGTAACCTGGGCCTGACCGGTCTCTTCAATCAATATTCCGAGCCCCTTGATGCTCGGAAAACCACCACTGCTGCCTCTTATTGCCCGGGCAATATTTTTTGCTATCTGCACATCCCCGGTGTCCAGATTGATATTGTAAGCGATCAAAGGCGGCCTGGCCCCTACAGCGGTAACTCCGGCCTGGGGATGAACTTCTGCCGGACCATAATCAGGTCTCCGTTCAGGTTCCCTGATCGTTTCAATCAACCCTTCATATTGACCCTTGCGGACTGCGGATAGATTTTTCCTTTCCGGCTTCGTCGCCGCTTCCTCGTACAGGTAGATCGGGATATTTAGTTCCTCTGCCAGGCGCTGTCCGAGCTGCTTGGCCATATCAGCGCATTCTTCCATACTTATTCCTGATACAGGGACAAAAGGAATCACATCGGTAGCGCCCATGCGCGGGTGTCCCCCGCGGTGTTGAGACATGTCAATCAGTTTGGCTGCTTTGCGGGCTGCTTGAAATGCCGCTTCCATAACCGGTTCAGGTTCACCGATAAAAGTTACCACCGAACGATTATGGCTCTGATCATTAGAATAGTCGAGCACTTTTATGCCCTCGACCTGCTCAATGGACTCGACAATTTCTCCGATCACCTCTTGCCTGCAGCCTTCACTAAAGTTAGGCACACATTCTACAATTTTCGCCACTTACTGCTGCACCTCCTCCACAATTTTCCCATTCTTTATAACGGAACTAACCAGGTTGGTTCCATAACGATAAGCCAGGTAATCATAGTTGGGAGCATCAAAAATTACGATGTCCGCATTCTTACCTTTTTCAAGACTACCGATCTTAGAAGCGCGGCCTACGGCATGAGCAGCATTGATAGTGATCGCATTGATCACCTCAGCGGGGGTCATCCGCAGGTAAAGACAGGCGATGTTAATCACGAGCTGTAGATTGTTGTTAGGGGAACTGCCCGGATTAAAATCTGTGGCCAGGGACACCGGGACACCGGCTTCGATCATTTTTCGTCCCGGGGCGTAGTGATCTTCACGCAGGTAAAACGTAGTGCCGGGCAATATAACCCCAATTACTCCAGCTTTGGCCATCTGCTCAATACCTTGATCAGATATGACCAAAAGGTGATCTGCGGATACTGCACCCAGCTCAGATGCTAATTCAGCCCCGCCCAAGGGAACAATTTCATCGGCATGCATCTTTAATTCAAAGCCCATGTCCCGAGCCGCCGACAATACCCGCCGGGATTGCTCTATAGAAAATATCCCTTCTTCGCAAAAAACATCACAGTAGCGGGATAACTTTTTTTCAGCCACCCTGGGCAGCATCTCATCAATAACCAGGTCTAAGTAACGATCCGGATCGCCTTTGTATTCTTTAGGCACTGCATGCGCACCCAAAAAAGTCGGCACCAGATCCACCTGCTGAACCTGGTCAACCTGCCTGATCGCTTCGAGGATCTTTAGTTCTGCTTCAGTTGTAAGGCCGTAACCACTTTTTGCCTCTGCAGTGGTTGTCCCCTGGACAAGCATCTGCTGACAATACTTTTCACCCCGGGCCACCAGTTCTTCTTTCGATGCTGCCCGGGTCGCTTCAACACTACTTAGAATTCCACCCCCGCGCGCAAGAATTTCCAGGTAAGGAACGCCCTGCAGCTTTAGGGTTAATTCATGCTCCCTTGAACCTCCAAAAACAACGTGGGTGTGGGGATCCACAAAACCGGGTGTAATCAACTGCCCGGATGCATCAACCTCCCTGGTTTTCTGATCTGTTTCCACCCGAGCCATTACTTCTTCCGTGCTGCCCACCGCAACTATCTTGCTACCGTTTACAGCTACAGCCCCGTCTTCAATAACGGTAAGCTCCTGCTGTCTTTCTCCGGCAAGCGGAGCATCTGAAGCATCCCGGGAAGTAACCAGCTGGGCTGCATTTTTAACTAGCAGCGTCGCTTTCATTTAAATCCTCCTATCACACAAGGCAGTATGCCCCTATTTCATATTACAAGTCCATCTATTAATCTATTTACTGTTCTTTAAATCTTTTCGCCACCAGGTCTTGAACCAGATCATTTTCAGCAACATAAGGTAATGTAATCTGATCGGTTTCCTGGTTTTCCCGGTTGTATTCAATGCCGGTTTGAATTGAATTTTCATTACGAGCCCAGGCCCTGCGGGCTACCCCGCCCATCACGTCCCAGGGCATGGCTGAATTTAAAATCCGATCGGCTTTTTCACTGCCATCAAGCACCATTCCGAAACCACCATTAATGGCCTTTCCTATCCCAACCCCTCCACCATTGTGCAAAGCAACCAGGCTCATCCCGCGGGCCGCGTTACCGGCAAAGCACTGCACGGCCATTTCAGCCATCACGTTACTGCCGTCCTTAATATTTGCGGTCTCCCTAAAAG
>SKPU01000080.1 GCA_007119335.1 Syntrophomonadaceae bacterium | reverse complement strand
GTTACTGTTTATTAAAACCACTTCATAGCCTTCTTCGCGTAAAGCACGGCAGGCCTGAGTTCCGGAGTAATCAAATTCGCAGGCCTGACCGATAACAATGGGTCCTGAACCGATGAGCATAATCTTTTTCAGATCTTTTCTTTTAGGCATTGCTACCAGCCCCTTCCCCTCTCCTGCTTTGCATCATCTGCATAAACTTGTCAAATAAATAAGTGGAATCATGAGGCCCCGGGGATGCTTCAGGATGGTAATGTACCGAAAACCACAGCTGGCTTTGATTCTCCATGCCCTCCAAGGTTCCGTCATTAAGGCTAACATGTGTAACTTCCACACCCTCCATACTATCACTGAGTTCTACACAGTAACCATGATTCTGCGAGGAAATATGTACTTTTCCTGTAGACAAATCCTTAACAGGGTGGTTGCCCCCGCGGTGCCCAAAAGTAAGTTTAAAGGTGGACAAGCCCAGCGCTAAACCTAATAGTTGATGGCCCAGGCAAATTCCAAACACAGGCACTTTACCCAGGAGAGCTTGAATTTCAGGCACAATAGCTTTCTGATCAGCAGGATCTCCGGGCCCGTTGGAAAGAAGCACGCCATCAGGTTTAAGAGCTTCAATCTCTGCCGCAGTTGTTTGATAGGGAACAACCGTTACCCGGCAGCCACGAAGGGTCAAGTGACGTAAAATATTATATTTAATCCCATAATCGCACACTACCACGTGTAAACCCTGTTCCGGGTAAGCCCACGAATAAGATTGGGGAATTGAAACCTCTCCAACCAGATCACGGTTATCTAGATCCCGGTTCGCTAACAACTTTTGATGCAGTATTTCCGGATCACTTTCTTTTGTAGAAAGAACACCTTTCATGGTCCCCGCTCTGCGCAGGTGCAAAGTCAAGGTGCGGGTATCAATACCTTCAACACCAAGAATCCCATGGCGTTCCAGGTATGAGCTTAAGGATTCTTGGGAGCGCTGGTTGCGCGGCCTCCTACAACACTCCTTCACTAAAAGACTCTCCACCTGGGGAAAGTCCGATTCCATATCGTATTCGGTTATCCCATAGCTTCCTACAATGGGATAGGTAAGGGTCAGAATCTGCCCCCGGTAAGAAGGGTCTGTAATCATCTCCTGGTATCCGGTCATGGCCGTGTTAAAAACCACCTCACCAAATACCTCACCCTCGCCTGAAAAACTTACTCCTCGCATGGCAAATCCGTCTTCCAGTACTAATAGAGCCTGCAGGACTATTACCTCCTTTAACTTCGGGTGAGCTTATCAAGAAGCCTCCGGTAAAAATTAACAATTAGGAATAAAACAACCGTATTTTTTCGATTATAGCGGTTTCAAAAAAAAATAACAAGCCAACCAGCTCGTTTTGAAGTATTTTTTAATACCTTTAAGTTGAACAGGTTAAAAATATGAAAAATCAAAGCTATTGGCGCAGCAAATTAATTCTTAACTAAACTACTGCTTCAACAGCCAATTTAATCGGTTCTTAATTTTGCAGCTTTTCTAAATCAGCGGTGGTGATTTTCCAGTCAAAGGGCCCGGCATAGTAGATGTACCAGGTGCCGATGTACTTCAAAACATGGGCCATACCGGTGTCAGTATTGGAACAATTTATCCGCCTCAAGCACTTGCCCTGCAGAATATTGAACCATATTTCAATTTGATTCAGCCAGGAACCATGGAAAAGGGTGAGAATAAACTCAACCTTGCCGTTTTGCTCGGTCAGCCAGTCTTTGACCAGCAGGTTACACCGGGCAGGTAAGCTTCAGGGTCTGCGCGCATAGTGTTTTACCATACACTAAAAACTGTTTTAGATGATTTTTATTCTTTGCTTAACAGCACAGATCAGAACAAACTGCTTAAAGATGTATAGCAGCACTGATCAAGCCAGCCTATAAAAAAACACCTGCCATAGAGAGAAGCACCACAATGGGTTGGTTTCTCGGTTACTGCAGTAATCTTCATTAAATCTGCGAAATATCTTCACAGGTTCTTCATATTTATGTCCTATTATGTGTATAGAATAAATAAGAAAAGGGGAAATATAAACAATGTCAAAAAAATTAATGATCAGTTTGTTCGTTGCGGTTATTGCATTAACCCTGTTGGTAACATCCGGGGCCTTTGCCCAGGAAAATGATCCAACCCTGGAAGGGCTCTTTAATCAAATTTACGAATTACGCCGTGAGGTTGTCGAAAGACGGGTTGAATTGGGTGAAATTGACGCTGAGGAAAGAAAAAACAGGTTAGAATTTATGGAAAAACGCTTCGAGGATAGAAAAGAAGATGGTTTCCGCGGATTTGGAGGAATGCATCACCGGGGTTGGGGCCAGAGTAGTAGGTCAGAAGGTTACATGCCCTGCCATTAATTATACAGCTGTGGAGGCTGGTATAGATAAGGGAGCGCCTTGCATTAAAGAGCTCCCTGAAGAGAAAGAAGAAAGGCCGCCAGATGCGGTCTTTCTTTTTAAAGTTCAATTGCTTATAATGTATATAGCATTTGCAGGAGATGATTGTTTTGGCTGTACCTAAAATTCTGGTGGTCGATGATGAACGCAGCATTACCGAAGTTTTAAAATCTTACCTGGAGCGGGAGGCTTATTTTGTAATTACCGCTTATGATGGTCCGGAAGCGCTGCGCCTGGCCCGGGAAGAAAAACCAGACCTGATCATACTTGACCTGATGCTGCCCGGCTTAAGCGGTGAAGAAGTTCTTCATCAACTGCGCCAAGATGCTTCACGGGTAGCGGTTATCATGCTCACAGCTAAGGCAGCACTGGAAGAAAAAGTGTACGGCCTGTCCCTCGGAGCCGATGATTACGTGGTGAAACCTTTCAGCCCGCAGGAAGTTGTAGCCAGGGTAAAGTCAATGCTCCGTCGCAACGATCCTGACCATGTCCCCCTGACTGATCTTCTGCACTTGGCCGCAGGCAAACTGAAAATCGACACCATGGCTCACCGCATTACCTGGCAGAAACGCCATCTCGATCTGACTCCGACGGAATTCAACCTGTTGTTACACATGGCACGTCATCCGGGACGCGTTTATACACGCGCCCAGCTTGCCGAGATGATTTTCGGATACGACAGTATTGCAGAAGACCGAGCTATTGATGCACACATAAAAAACTTACGACAAAAAATGCAGAATGCAGGAGCGCCGCTTTTAATCAAAACGATATACGGGGTAGGATACAAATATGAAGAAGATTGAGCAGAAGTTACCCTTACCCTTATGGGTGCGCCTGGTTTTTTTCTTTTTACTGATCTCAGCAGTGATCCTTCTGTTGTTTCAGTTGATCTTCAACTACACTCTGGAAAGACATCTCCAGGCTTACACCAGAGAACGGGAAGAAACTTTAAATGAACAGATCGTTGGTTCCCTGCTGCAATATTATACGGCGACCGGGAGCTGGTCCGGCATACATATGCCTTTGCTCCATGCAGCATTGAGCACCAATACCCGCCTGCTCCTTTATGATACAGAGGGTCAGCTTATTGCCGACACCATTCAGCACAGGCACCGGGGTATGATGATGACACCGGCGGGGCAGCCGGATCTAAGCGGCGCCGAGACTTATCAATATGCAATGGGAGTTGAAGATAAGCAAATTGGAGAGCTGGTTATCGCCCACCCCCTGGCTGAAGAAGGTAGTGCCTGGCGGGAGCAGGACCTGATTTTCCAACAAACTATAACCAGATCTTTGCTTTGGACAGGACTGATTGCTATTAGCGCTGCCCTGCTTTTAGGTGTACTTTTTTCCCGCCGCCTTTCCAGGCCTCTCGAAGAAGTATCCCGGGCGGCAGTTCGAATCACCCGGGGTGATTATTCCCGGGTGCTTCCCACCTACCACAGCCGGGAATTAAACGATCTTTCGCAATGCTTTAATCAAATGGCTTTTCATCTCCAGGAACTTGAAAAATTACGAAAGCGTTCCGTTGCCGATATTTCGCATGAATTGCGCACTCCGCTGACTACCCTTCGCAGCTATGTTGAAGCAATAAAAGATGGAGTCCTGCCTGCTGATCAGAAATCCATGGGCATCTTAACAGAAGAAATCATGCATCTAAACCGGGTGACTGTAGATATAGATGAACTGGCCCGGGCTGAAAGCACCCGGCTGGACCAGGTCAATTGTGAAAGCATCAACCTGAACCAGTTTTTAATGGACAAGATTGCCTCTTTTCAGCCTCTCTTCCACAAAAAAGGACTTAACCTTAATATATTTTTACCGGAACGGCCTGTTACCGTTTTTCAGGAACCTACAG
>SKPU01000036.1 GCA_007119335.1 Syntrophomonadaceae bacterium | reverse complement strand
CCACATAGTCGTCATAATCAAGAGTGTTAATTTGCAGCTGCAGCTTGCCTTCGATATCGGCCAGAGGGGGCGGGGTTTCTGCTGCGATTAATTCAAATAAGGGCTGCAGGTCAGTGCCCGGCTTGCCGTGATCAGTGGTGGCCACTCCCTTGAGCGAAGAGGTGTAGATTACCGGAAAATCAAGCTGCCAGTCGGCGGCTTCTAATTCTACGAAAAGATCGAATACTTCATTTAAAACTTCTTCGGGCCGCGCGTCGGGACGATCAATTTTGTTAATGGAAACTATGATACGCAGTCCGACTTCCAGGGCTTTGCGCAGCACAAACTTGGTTTGGGCCATTGGCCCCTCGAAAGCGTCCACCAGCAAGAGCGCTCCGTCGACCATGCGCAGGACCCGTTCTACTTCCCCGCCAAAGTCAGCATGTCCCGGAGTGTCTACAATATTGATTTTCATTGAGCCGTATTGCACGGCAGTATTTTTAGAGAGGATCGTAATTCCGCGTTCCCTTTCTAAGTCGCTTGAATCCATGACGCGCTCAACAACCTGTTCGTTTTCCCGGAATATCCCGGATTGTCGGAGCAGGCCATCTACCAGCGTGGTCTTCCCGTGGTCAATATGCGCGATTATGGCGATATTGCGTATTTTATCTTGATTTCTTATAGCCAAATAAAGTCACCTTTTCTTTTCTTTTCTTTTCTTTTTTTTTCTTTTGCGATCTGAAATAATGATGCGCAGGTTCTAATTAAACCACTATTGACCTAAAAAAGCAATAAATAATTAGCAGGTATTGAGCAGACTGCGTGTAATTTCTAGTAGATGAAAGATCACCCTCTCGCTGCAGCAGGTTATGACTTTTTTATGGCCCCTTTAGAATTTTTGGGAATCGGCCGGTGGAGGGGTTTGCTCTGGAAACGGGTCAGGGAGGAGGCCCGGGTTTTAGATGCCGGAGCAGGGACCGATCTCAACATTTCTTATTACAGGAAAGATCACAGGGTTGTAGCTTTAGACACAAACCCTTTTTTCCTGGAGCGAGCCCGCCGCCGGGCCCGGGACAGATCAGGGCAGGTTGAGTTTGTGCTTGGTAGTGTGCAGGATATCCCTTATGCAGATGCCACTTTTGATAGTGTGGTCACCACTTTTCTTTTTTGCCAGGTTGAGAATCCCGGCCGGGGGATGGGGGAGCTTAAACGTGTTTTAAAGCCGGGTGGTCAGCTGTTGATGCTGGAGCACGTTCGTTCGAATGGTGGATGGGGCCGCTTGATGGATGTCCTGGCGGGACCTCTCTACCGGATGTTTGGTGACCATATTGCCCGGGATACCGATCTTTACGCCAGCAGTGCAGGATTTACAAATCTAACCAGGCAATCCCTGCTTTTTAACGTGGTTAAAATTATTGAAGCCGAAAAAGAGGCCTAGCCGTTCAACTATCTCTTAGTTTGCGATATTAAAAGGGTTTATCTTTGTCAGCATCGAAAAATCATTAAGATTAGATGAAATGCAGCCTTTATTGGTGGATGAAATTCTCGCTGCATTTCAGACTGACAAGCTCCACATGAACCTGATCAGGTCTAATTGTTTTGGCCCCGGGTTATATGCTGGCAAGTGTTTGGGTTTCCGCTGGTGGGCGCGGGAACATCTGGGTGAACGGTTTGCATTAATATCATCGGGAGAAACAAAATTGGACCCGCGTGCAAAGAAAGCCGCGAAATAGGATTCTGTTAAAAGCGAAAGCTTGAAAACTGAGAGGAGATTGGCCGGGATGAGTGTCATCGACAAACAGGTAAGCGAACATTTATCGCAATACATCCAGCAATGTTTTATGGCTACCGGTGTTATCATCGCTGTTATCCTGGCTTTTGATGTTGTTGAGCAAACGGTGATCATTGCTACCCTGGGGGCCACTACTTTCATAGTTTTTGCAATGAGTCACAGCTATGCTTCCGAACCGCGCCGGATTTATGGAGGATATGCCATAGGAATCCTGATTGGCCTGCTGGTTTATTATTTGGAAATGTTCTTGATGTGGGTTGATCCCTCCGGATTTGATGGAATTAATATTTTCCTGGGCGGGTTTGCGATTGGAACATCAATATTTTTGATGGTTTTTACCAATACCGAGCACCCCCCGGCCGCCGGACTCTCCATAGGCCTTCTCTTTAACCCCTGGACGGTGGAAACAATATTTGTGATTATTGTTGCAATCTTTTTCCTCAGCACAACCAAATATTTTCTCAGACATTGGCTGATTGATCTACACGGTCCCTCAAAAAAACAAATAGCCGATTCTGCTGAAGAGCGGGAAGAGAATGATCATAACCAGATCAATTCTACATAACTTCATTTTTATAGACGACATTAATTAAGGGTGCTGTTATGGTTAAAAATGGTCAGGAGAGAAAACCAGTTGTCCTCGATTCCTGCAGAGGGTGCGGATATTGCTACCTGGTGTGCCCTGAAAAGGCAATCCGTACCGGATCTAGGCTGTTGATTGATAACAACGCTTGCAAACTGTGCGGGAAGTGTAAATAAATATGATGCAAAAGGATTAGGGCCTTTATACGCAAAGGGCAATCATTATCGATGGAAAAATATAGCGGCTGCCCTTGAATCATACAGGGCAGCCGCGGAGTAGTTAGTTTTGCAGGTGCAAGAAGATTGACAAATCAAGGCTTATCGCCCCAGGATAATTAGAGCCCCGGCCGCGATAGCAAGCAAGGCCAATATTACATCCAGTCCTCCGATTCCAAAATCAACTACCTGCAATAATCCGGTCAAAACAAGCCAGATTCCCAATAACAACATGCCCAGGCTTTTGGTCACTTTCATTTTCTTCGCCATATTATTACCTCCTACTTAAAAATGTTCAACAAAAAAACTATCGTTTAATCAAGCTCAAGACAAACAACACAACAACTGCGCCACCGGTTGCAACGAGGACCGAGGTAAGGTCGAAACCAGTCACACCATACGGTAAATTTAAGATAGTGGTCGAAAGCCAGCCGCCGAGAAAGGCACCGATTATACCGATTACAATATTACCAATCAGGCCAAAGCCACCTTTAATAATTAAACTGGCCAGCCATCCGGCAATTGCGCCGACGATAATCCAGGTTAAAATTCCCACTTTGAAGACCTCCTAAAATAGTTTGCCTGATTTGTCTATCTTACCTATATTAATGCTAACAAATCCTTGTTATATGTGTCAAGCTCAACAGTCCTGTATTAAATTCTGGAAGCGTTATTATTTAGCTACCCAGGAGGATGAGCTGGTGATATAATTGATGTGAATGTGAATGTGAATGTGAATGTGAATGTGAAAGGAGGATTCTATGGATTTACTCTTGATTGCCCTAATCATAGTAGTTGTCCTGGTCGCTTTGAATTATTTTCGCAAAAAGGGCGGGGTTTCAGTAAAACCTAAGAAGTCTCGCAACTTAAGGCAGGAGGTTCATCGCCAGCTTAAACTTCCTCCTGATGAAGCTGACAAAGTAATTGAAAGGCATATTGACCGCCTGAAAGAACGCTACCCGGACCGTTCAGAAGAGTGGTACCTTGGAAAAATAATCCATGATTTAGAGCGGGATCGATAACGAATTATATAAGGGGGGCGGTGCTGTTGAGGGGTCGCAAAAAAGCAGTGCTGGTAGTTTGTGCGGTGGTCGGGCTTTTACTACTTGCGGCAGTTTATTTTGGCTATTCTTTTCTGTATGCCGGTTTACCTGACTATGGGGCGGAGATTGCATTAGAGGGGCTGTTGGGAGAAGTCAGTGTCAACCGCAATTCCAGGGGAGTAGCTTACATCGAAGCTGAAACAGAGCGTGACATGCACTTTGCCCAGGGCTACATGCATGCTCAGGATCGTTTCTGGCAGATGGAACTCCAACGGCGGGTGGTCCAGGGGCGCCTTAGTGAAGTGTTCGGCGCGGATCAGATCTCGACCGACCAGTACTTGAAGAAAGTGGGCCTGGATGATATAGCGAAGCGTATGTTAGATAATACCAGTCCGGAAGGGGTGGAAGTTTTAGAGAACTATACCAGGGGGGTTAACGCCTACCTGGAAAATAACTCCCCCTCATTGGAATTTAGATTGCTCGGTTTTGAACCGGAAACCTGGACTGCCCGAGATTCTGCGGGGGTCATAAGCCTGATGGCTTTTGATCTTGGAGGGAACTGGAGAGAAGAAATCCTGCGTCAGGCTATGGCAGAAGAACTTGATGCTGAAGTTTTAGATGAAATTATGCCCCCCTATGAAGATTGGGATACTCCATTGGTGTTAGGTTCCGGGCAATCCGGT
>SKPU01000046.1 GCA_007119335.1 Syntrophomonadaceae bacterium | reverse complement strand
TATCCCGAATAATAAGCTTTTATGGCAGGAACAAGCAGCATCGATCAAGAATAATAATATAGAACTCATAAAATAATTTATTGTAATCCGTTTATTAGACCCCACCGGGCAAGCTTTGCTTTGCTTAGAAGGTCCATGAAAATTTATAAAAAAGGTAAGGGAAGCGCAAAATATATTTATACTACCATTATTTTTACCATGCAATCGTGTCGAAAGGAGAGTGGTTGAAGCCGCCTTAAAAAGGAATAACTGGAATGTTTCAAAGGCAGCAAAGGAACCGGGGTTGAAACGACAAAGCCTGCAATACAGGATTAAAAAATTTTCCCTGCACAATGCTTAATCAGGTTAAGGCGGGAAAAATGTGATAACCCTGGTTACTACAATGAGCAATTTAATCAAACATGGCATAGTCCTTGCTTGTAAATTTATAGGACGCTGGCCGGGCGTATGGTCTGGAGTCTGCCAGGGGCAACCCGGCCAGGCAGGTAGCTGGAACTAATCCGGCTGAATGAAAAATTACAGGAAAGACGAAAGGAGTATTTTTAATTATGTTCAAGCATTATAAGGGTGGAAGTTTTAAGGTCTTCAGCGATGAGGAGGTCAAACAAATCCACGAAGCTACTGTCTACCTGCTGGGAAATGTAGGCATCAAAATCCATAATGACACTGCCCGGCAAATATATGAGGAGAATGGCGCCAGCGTGGATCATGATAGTAAAATAGTTAAAATCCCCAGGACGATGATTGAGGATGCTATAGATTCTAACCCCTCAAAAATAATCCTTTGCGGGCGTGAAGAGAAAAATGACCTTCTCTTGGAAGGAGCTAACGTCCACCTCGGCACAGGAGGGACCGTCCTGAACACCCTGGACTTAGAAACAGGCGAAAAGCGCCCGACCGGGGTAAGGGATGTCGCCGGTTATGCCAAGTTCACAGACGCCCTTGAAAATATCGCCTTTTTCGTAATCAACTGTTACCCGGACGACGTAGCAACTGAAGATGTAGACGTTAACCGCTTCTACCACGCCTTTGCCAATACCTCGAAACACGTGATGGGCGGCATTTACACCATGGACGGCCTGAAGTCTGTTATTAAAATGTCTGAGGATATCGCCGGTGGCAAAGACAAACTGCTGGAAAGGCCATTTGTATCATTTATTACCCTGATGATGAGCCCTCTTTTAATGGAGGTCACATACACCGACTTCCTAATCGAAGTAGCCAGGCACGGCCTGCCGATCACAACCCCGTCAGAACCGCTGGCCGGAGCAAATTCACCGGTCACCCTGGCCGGAACGATTACCCTCAATAATGCTGAGTCGCTGGGCGGCCTGATCCTTACTCAGCTTATTAATAAGGGCAACCCGACTATTTACGGTTCAACATCGAGTATTATGGATATGCGCACCGGAACTTATATGGCCGGTTGCATAGAATCGGCTCTTATCAATGCCGGCTGCGCCCAAATGTCCCAGCACTACAAAATACCGATGTACGGAACCGGTGGAATGTCAGATTCTAAAGTAGTTGACGCCCAGGCCGGTTACGAAAGCGCTAACACGGCATTAACAGTCGCCCTGTCAGGCTGTAACTACATCCACGACGCTTTCGGCCTGCTCGAATTCTGCACCACCCTTTCTTATGAAAAAATGGTTGTCGATAACGATTCGGTGGGTATGGCATTAAGGGCAGTAAAAGGCGTGGAAACAAATAAAGACACCATCGCTGCCGATGTTATTGAGGAAGTCGGCCCGGCCGGACACTTCCTGGATCACGAGCACACCATGAAACATGTCCGCAGCGAATTTTACTTCCCAACCCTGGCTGACCGGAAACAGCGCAGCATCTGGGAGTCTGAAGGTTCTAAAGACACCTTCACCAGGGCGCACGAAGAAGCAAAGCGCATCTTTGCAGAACACAAGTCACTTGGCTTCAGCGAAGACATGGAAAAATACCTGCGGGAAAATTACAAAGGCATCAAATAACAAACATGCCACCGGGATTTTGCCAAACGGACAGATCACCACCATACATGAAAGCGCCCTAGGGCGCTTTCATTGTGTTCTGCTGGTGTTCTATGTTCTAGGGACGATTCTTCTGGCACTATAACTCTCAAAGAAAGGCTTTCCTGCCTGTTCATTATTACACGAAAAACCTAACCCGAACAAAGCAGTCAAAATAAGTAAACGTAAGTTTAACAGTAATCGCCCTTATCTAATTACCTCTGCCATAATTCTTGCGACCAGGGTCCTGGCCAGAATTATAGGTTTTTCAGTTATTTCAGCTGCTTTTTCCTTCATCCTAATCGTATAACCCATGCAATCCATAACTATAAATTGGATATCCTCCTCAGATAGATCTTTTATACCTTTCAGAAAATCATCACCCTCTGCATAGGGAGAACCAAAAGCAGCTACTGCCTCTATACCTGAAGTTTTCCATTTTATCTTGGCCTGTTCCACTTGTTCTATGGCAGGTGTTAGGACACCAAGCCTGCCTGTTCCCACTATACCTTTCACACCATAGTGGAGGATTTTCTGAGGTTCTAACAATATAGAATTAGCTTGAAAGCTGGGGAAATCCCCGGTGCATAGAAGCAGGATCGGATTAATCTCTTCTTCATCAAGCTCACTGATCATTTTTTGCATCCTGGGTATTATGGAGTCCTTAGAAATCATGACTTGCTTACCATCTTTGAGCCGTGTCACAAGAGTATAAGCACCATCTACCGGCTTCATTTTCTCTATCTCATCAAGCCTAAGCCCATCTAATGCCCCTTTTTGAATAATTTCCACATCTTCTCCTATTATTTTTAAAAAATCCGGAGTCACATCGTCTCTGGGGCTTTGCCCAATAGTAATCATTCCTATTCTCTTTCCCATTTAAAGCCCCTCCTATACATACATCCAAGATGATATTTACAACCAGGGCTTTTGGGGCCGCATTCTTCAAGAAAATGATCATTTTGTTCATGAAAGTCACAGTTTTTGACTTCATGTATTAACCCCATCAAAGTATCAATATTTTCCTGAGGCCCCTCAGCAGCAAAAACAGAGGCCCCTTCAGCATTCTGGACCCCACCTCTGCCTATAACAACAGGCTCAATTCCCGCCAAGGTTTTTACTGCATCGATTTCTGTATATACTTTACCGATAAGGGGAACAAGACCAACAGACATTCCCATTGAGGAATAAGTTTTTTTTCTCCCTGCCGCCCTAACGGAATCAGCTATTTTGCCTGGTATTAATTTTTCCAGTCCCACCGGAATGAGGATTTCCAAACCTTCAGCCATGAGCCCGGATATAATACCACCCGGCTTTCCTCCAAGGGCAGCTCCCGCCATCATTGCTGCATTCCCCTCCACATCAAAGGCATTTGCAGAAATTACTGCAATATCACCGCCCCCCATTGATTTTACTACCTCTTCCAGCATATCATCCACATTGGTCACTTTTCCGTTTTCTATAAGAATGCTGTGCGGTCCGAACGGTTCCTTACCTGAAGACATTGTTCCCCTCGGTGATATCCTGCCGCTTATTCTAAGCCGTTGCCCAACAAGAATGTCTGATATAAGGGAAACAGTAGTGCCACCTTTTAAAAGAATTTTACCTGATTGCAAAGCCTTTCCTACCTCGGGCAGCTTGCTGACGCCTCTTGCCAAGAGGTTTTTCCCTTCAGGCACAGTCAGGGTAAATTGAATAATCATCTCTCTGCACTATTTCCATAGGTTTGAAATCTGGTCATCTCTCCATATAGTTTCACAATTCGGCTGTATTCCTCTTCATCATAAAACCTGCACTTATTTTTACCGAACTCCTTAGCCGCCTCTATACAAAACCTGCCGGCAACTTCAATATCAACCAAATGGCTGGCACCCGTTCCACATCCGGGGACCGCGACCTCTGCCGTAATAGCAACCCCCACAACCGGCGCTGCAGTAGCAACTGCGGGCTGTAATATGCTGTTTAAATGATAAAGATCATTGCCATAAGGTGATATATCCTGCAATGTTATTGGAAAGGTTACCGGCAACCGGCCAGTTACTGTCTGCATTAAATCCAGCAGGTCTTCACTAATCCTTAAGATATATCCTTGTTTGACCGTTGGTGATATAGCAAAACCTTTGTGATTAATGACCCGGTTTCCTTTTGTGGCATCAACTGATAGTATTGCATCCATATCATTATCGATTTCATGTTGATTCATGGTCATAATATCGACAGGTGACCCCATGAAAGGTACGGGATCGTGCGGTCTGGTTGGAGCATCAGGGCAAATGTGAGTGGTAATAATTACATCTCCGTCAAGG
>SKPU01000089.1 GCA_007119335.1 Syntrophomonadaceae bacterium | reverse complement strand
GCAGGCTACGATATAAATTTTTTCTAAACGGGCAAGTTCTTCGGATGAAAAATCAAGCTCCGTAGGGTCAACCTTCCCTTTAGAAGCATCAATGCGCTGGCGCATCGTTTCCCGGATCGCTACCGGCTGCTCCATAATTTCCTTAAGCATGAAATGCTTGTAACCATTTTTTTCAGCAGCCTCTATATCCCAGGTAACCTCAAAAGTTTCTTTTTCAAGCAGCCGTCTTTCAGCATCGTATATTTCTACACTTTCCGCTGTTACAGAAGCAAATTCACCGTCTTCCAAAATACAGGTTTTTCGGGTATGGGCGAGAAGAGCGGGAATATCGGAGGCAACAAAATTTTCTCCTTCCCCAAAACCAACAATCAGGGGACTATCCTGACGGGCACAGACCAGGCGACCCGGCTCGCGTGAACTGGCTGCAACCAATGCATAAGATCCCTCCACTCCAGAAATAGCCTTAAGAACTGCTTCCAGTAAATCGCCTGTGTAGTACTCTTCGATTAGATGAACCAACACCTCCGTATCAGTTTCTGAGCGAAAAGTGTAGCCTGCTTCTTCAGTTAACCACTTTCTTAAGGAGCGGTGATTTTCAATTATGCCGTTGTGAACAATACTAATCTCACCGGAAGCGCTGCTATGGGGGTGGGCATTTTGATCGCTCGGCCGGCCATGAGTAGCCCAACGGGTGTGACCAATACCCATATTAATATTTTTCGAGTGGTTCGCAAGGGTTTTTTCAAGATCAGCCACAGAGCCGGCAGCCTTGGTTATAAACAATTCTCCATCTTGCTGCAAAGCCACTCCGGCTGAATCATAACCCCGGTATTCTAATTTCTTCAAACCATTGATTAATATTTCCGTGGCTTCCTTGTTTCCAGTATAACCAACAATACCGCACATAAATTAACCCCCGTTTATAGATAATGCTTTCCTATTTTGATTGATCGGTCAGGACTGCTCTTTGGCAATTATTTCTGCCAGGGAGTGCGCATATTGATTGAGGGTTTCCTTGTCCAAGGGCGCTTCCAACATAACCCTTATTTTAGCCTCGGTTCCGGATGGACGAACCAGGATTCGGCCATATTCCCCCAGATCTTGTTCGATCTTTTGGATAGCCTCTTTAATGTGCGGGTTATCGGACCAACCTTCCCTTGTCCCCACTTTTTGATTCACCAAAACCTGCGGCAGGCGATCCAGATGGGAGGACAATTCAGAAAGGGTCTGCTGATTTTCCTGAACAATCTTTAGCAGCTGTAGGGCAGTCAGTAGACCATCTCCGGTCGTGGCATATTCAGCAAAAATAATATGCCCGGACTGTTCTCCACCCAGCGTATAACCACCTTCCACCATTTTTTCAAGGACATAGCGATCTCCCACTTTGGTGCGGATCACTTTTAATCCTTGCTTCTCGGCCAGAATATCCAGGCCGCCATTACTCATGACTGTAGCTACCAATGTATTTTTTTTAAGCAGGCCTTTTTTTGCCATGTCAACAGCACAGATTGCCATTATCGCATCCCCATCAACTTCATTACCCTTTTCATCGACAGCAATTAACCGGTCCGCATCGCCATCAAAAGCTAAGCCGATAGAAGCATTGCTATTGAGAACTTCCTTTTGAAGATCAGTGATATCGGTCGCTCCGCAATTAACATTAATTCGGCTGCCGTCAGGTTCATCATGAAGCATCTTCACCTTTGCGCCGAGGTTCTCTAAAAGTTCTCCGGCCACCCTGCAGGCTGCTCCATGAGCACAATCAATAACTAGATCCAACCCTTGCAGTGAAGGGGAACATGCTTTTAAATGGGCTATATACTCTTCCAGGGCATCCCCGTCTTTAAAAGTCTGACCAAGTTTTGATCCTAACGGACGAGGCAAATCATCTGATTCCTGAAAATAATATTTTTCAATCTCCTCTTCAAGGGCATCAGGCAGTTTAAAGCCATTACCATAAAATATTTTTAAACCATTGTCCTCAATGGGATTATGCGAAGCAGAAATTACAACACCCGCAACCGCCTGCAGATGTTTTGTCAGATAGGCCACCGCCGGAGTGGATACAATTCCTAAAAGACGCACCTGCCCCCCTACCGAGTTAATCCCTGCTGTCAGTGAACCTTCCAGCATGGAACCCGAAAGACGAGTATCACGTCCAATCAGAAAAAGTGGTTGTTCATGATTGCCGCCTAACAACCAGGCTGCAATCCGTCCGATCCTGTAAGCTAACTCAGGGGTCAAATCACGGTTAGCTACCCCCCTAATTCCGTCAGTACCAAATAATTTCCCCAATAAAAAACCTCCTCAAAAAAATTAAACTAATATTTAAACCGACCCGGTTAGACCTACCAACAGAAACCTTGGCCCTGCCAAACTTCAAGTTCCTCCCTCATTTTCCTCATCCTCTTCCTCGGGCTCTGGCTCATCAAAGCGTTCAAAATCAAGTCTGACTGTAATCTCTTCCGGATCAATCAGTATATTATCATAAATTGGCATTTCATCCTCATCAAAAGCAACTGGCTCCGTATTAATTCTATCAAAAAATCGCATACCGTCTATGTCGATTCCAACTACAACTTTTTCAATTTGATCAAAAACAGACTGAGGAGCTCCCACAAAAACTTCTTCCGGTTCGATTGTATATTCTATAAGCTCCCAGTTTTCGGCTGGCTCACCAACAATATCAATTTCCAAAGGAAATTCCCCGGTAATATATTCTTCTATCTCAACTCTAACTTGGTCCGGCTCTAATGAAACAAGGCTCAACCCACGTGGTGGGCGTCCCTGAACCCTGACCAGGTGAATTCCCGGTTCTTTATTTGCGAGATCGACAAAAGCCTCTATCTCCTGGGTAGACAGATCTTCAAAGTTTTCGGGAAGACCTTCCAGGGTCAGATCCACTGTGGCCGGTATTTCAGTCAATATATAATCCTGGGTTAGATTCTCAACCTGTAAAGGCACATCTTCAAATGTTTCCTGGTCCGGAGTGGTCCGAATAAATTCATCACCATGTACAAAAAGCCATAGAATGATAGCCAGAAAAAAAGCCAGTATAAAAGCAAAATTATTACTACGCAGGAATTTATCCATCTCTAATTATTACTCCTCCATGACCACAAGTTAAAACTATCACTACGTTCAGGCTTGCACAGCTCGGTTAGCAGTTTGCGCAGCTTTTTCTCATCAAGATAACGGGTTAACACCCCGTCATGGGCAATTGATATAATACCGGTTTCTTCTGATACTATTATGGCCACCGCATCTGAATGCTCTGTTATGCCAATCCCGGCCCGGTGCCTGGTACCCATTTCTTTACTTAAGCTCGGATCTTCAGTAAGCGGTAGGTAACAACCAGCGGCGATGATCTGGTCACCCCTGATAATCAATGCCCCATCATGCAAGGGACTGCGGGGGAAGAAAAGATTTACCAGCAACTCAGCAGTCACAACACCATTAACAGCGATCCCGGTTTCCACCCAGTCCTTCAGACCGGTGGAACGTTCTATCACAATCAAAGCTCCGATCCGCCTCTTAACCAGGACAGGGATCGCCTTGGTTAACTCATCAAGCATTCTTTCAAAATCATGGGTGCTCCAACTCCAATAAGTGCTTTTAAATATTTTACCGCGGCCAAGTTGTTCCAGGGCCCGGCGCAATTCAGGTTGAAAAATGATCGGAATAGCAATCAAACCAATAATCATGGTCTGACTCAAGATCCAGTTAAGACCAGCAAAACCAACTTGCTCGCTGATAACCAGGGCCAGGAGTAAAACAATCAGGCCTTTGACCAATTGCTCCGCCCGGGTTCCACGAATAATCAGGATCAGTCGGTAAAAAACATAACTCATAATAAGGATATCCGCTATGTCTCGCCACTCAACATTTACCTGAAGAATTGCTGCAAAAATCCGTTCCATAATGGCCACTGTCTTTTGACCCCGCCTTATTCAGATGAAATAAAAAGATAATATAAATAATGTAATTACCAAGTTATAAGTTCTTTAACCGCTGTCTAAATACCTGCAACCGGCTGAAAAATTTGACGCTATAAAGATGAACTGATCGGGCTTTGAATGTGAGCTACTTCCATAAATCTACTATCCAGACTGTCATTTTTTATCACACCTCAAGACACAACTATACTGATCTTGTTGTGGCAATTATTACAACGCGCCCCATCAAGACCAGTCAGGCTTACCTGGTAATTGCTGCGAACAATTAAAAGGTTACCGCAGTGCGGACAAATAGTATCCGACGATCCCGGCAAATCAATATTACCCAAAAAAACATAGCGCAGATGCTTCTGAGCTGCCTTTCGCACTTCTACCATTAGCTGCGGTGAAGTGGGGGGCAAATCAAGCTTATATTGTGGAAAATATCGAGAGTAGTGTAAAACCAGGTCCTGGC
This sequence comes from Syntrophomonadaceae bacterium, assembly GCA_007119335.1. Classification (GTDB taxonomy): domain Bacteria; phylum Bacillota; class Dethiobacteria; order DTU022; family DTU022; genus B1SED10-74M. Next base: position 10,375 of record SKPU01000089.1, on the reverse strand, counting down.
TTAAACCACCAAGCCATTTAGCGAGTTCCGTCTGTTCTTCTATGCTATCATTAAGGGAGGGGATCAGCAGGCAGGTTGCCTCAACGTGACATTGCTTTACAGCTGCTTCAACTGTTTCCAGCACCGGCTTTCTTGAGCCATGACAGTATTGCTGGTAAAACGAATCATTATATGCTTTAACGTCAATATTCATAGCGTCAATATAGGGCAGCAATTCTTCCAACGGTTGAGGATTGATGTAGCCATTGGTAACCAGCACATTTTTATAACCATGCTCATGAAGCAGGCGAGCCGTATCATAAACAAACTCATACCAGATCATCGGCTCATTGTAAGTGTAAGCAACCCCAAGTGCTTTTTCCGGCCCCTCTTTCCGCTGCAGCATTTGAAGCACTTCTGCAGGTTTAACTTTTTCTGCAACCTGATCTGGGGTGCCTCGTGACAAACTCCAATTTTGGCAAAAAGAACAGAGCAGATTGCAGCCAAAAGTGCCAATTGAAAGTATCGAGCGGCCAGGGAAGAAATGGTAAAGCGGCTTTTTCTCAATCGGATCTTGATTAGCTGCTGCCAGGCGCCCGTAGTTGGTTGTGTAAAGCTTACCGCCCTGAACCCGTCGAACACCGCATGTCCCAAATTTGCCTTCATCCAACAAACATTTCCGGGGACAAAGCAGACAGCGGATCTTATCTTGCTCTTTTTCATAAAACCGGGCTTGATCCAAATTTGAACCCCCTTGAGAGGATTTCCTACTATTATTCGCTTACCCTTTCTCTTCTCCATAACGAGTCACTTTAAACCGAAATAGTTCGACCTTTTCGCCGGGACCTATACCGGCTTTACGTTTGGAAATATCAATCTGTTGGTCAACACTGTCCACCCCTTCAAGATCGGGGAGCAGCAGGCCACTGCATGAACCACCGCGCACCATGATCCCGTATTTTCTGGGATCGAGTTCATCTTTACTGTTGACCTTTTCAATTGGCCCGAGAATATCAACTGAAATATTCAATTCAGGAAGCTCCGCTCTGCTAACCGGCGGAAACCGCGGATCCCTGACTGCAGCGTTAACCGCATTAACCGCAACCTCTTCAGCCAGATTATCCCGTACCGCTTCAAAAGTGCCAATACATCCCCGCAGTTCTCCTCCGCTTTTTTTTAAGGAAACAAAAACTCCGGCTCGCGTTTCATATTCCGGTGGCAGAGGATCCGGAAGTTGGGGCATGTTACCATTCTCAAGATAGTGTTCCAGGACTTGCCGTGCTAAAACTGCCGGGTTTAAACCCGGTCCCAAAGTAGTCATTATTCAGCCCTCCTATCTTGATAAACAGAAGTTTTTCCCTGATCCGGATGGAGAGCGGCAACCAGGTAGCCTACCCCAAAAGGACCTTCATAAGATATAACCTCAGGCCTGAACTCTAATCCATCAAGCATGCCCAGGGCCATCACGAAAGAACGTAAACCACATTCAGCAGCTTCTTCAACCAGGCCAAGGTCAATATTTAAAATATCTTCAACCCGACCTTCCCTGACAAGATCGACCAGGAGTTGATCAAACTCAGCCCCCCGGGAGCTGAATCCCGCCGGCGCACCCGGTGTCAGGCGGTGAGAGAGGTCGCCACTGGCTATAACTGCGGTAGAAGAACCCCGCTTATCAACTGCCTGCTTCAGTGCCCTGCCAAATCGATAAAGCTCCTGATAAGGTTGAAGCCCGATTGTTATATGGACTCCCGGAACTGCCACACCGCTTTCCTGCAAATAATACAGGGGGACTGCAGCTCCGTGGTCAAGCGCTTTTCCACCGCGCAGGCGGTTATCATTTTCTCCCAGTAAAACCGGCTTAATCGACCCGCTCTGACTCCCCAAGGAGGTCTCTTCAACCAACAAGTCAACAAGCTGCCGATCAGTGCGCATCGTAACCTGGATATTGGAAAATCCAAACTGACCGAAATCACCGCTCAATTGCTGATCAGTCAAAACAGCAGGCCCTTCCTGCATAACCGGGCCATGTGGAGTAATAATGACCAGCAGTTCAGGCTGCACATCTTTGATGCGGCTGCCCAGCGTTTTCATTCCATCAACCGTTTGCTTAACCTTGCTTAACTCGCCACGCCCGATCTCAGGAATAATAATCGGAGGGTGGGGCGCTAAACCAATCATCGATAGCATAAACAAAACACCACCTTCCTTAAGTCCGATAATCTTTACGGAATTCATAGTGGGTCCTTTTAAGCTTCTGCTTATTAACTGTTCCTGCCATTTAAGTATACCAAATAGTGCAGTAGCGGACAATTATTAAGCGAAAAATAAACTCAGATCGTATAACATTGAGATGAGAATGATTATCAATAGTATAAGTAAAAAGTAGCGGAGCATGCGCGGAGATGCCTTTGAAGCCATGTGGCAGCCCACCTGGACTCCCGGGATAGAAGCAGCTATAACCCACCAGGTCAAACCAAGCTCTAGATCTAAAGCCACAAACTTACCACTGATACCGGCAATTGCCGCTAAAAAATTTACAACCAACGACGTTCCAATCGCATGATGAATCGGAAGGCCCAGAAAATATATCATCAGGGGAACTACGATAAATCCTCCACCTATCCCGAGCATTCCGGTTAAAACGCCTTTTAAAAAACCGATTAACACAGTTGGAATAATTTTAACTGGTTTCTCTTCCTTACTATAAATATTGGTTCTATTCTGTAGAAGCATTAGTGCTGCGGAAACAACCACCATTATGAAAAGCAACTGCAATACAAACTCAGGAATCATTCCCGAATAATAACCTGCAAAAAAACAGCCTGCCAGACTGGCTGCTCCCATCAAAATTCCGATCTGACTTTTAATATTACCCAAACGGTAATGGCCTAGAACGCCTGATAGAGAAGCGAATAAAATAAATACCATGCTTACCGCTGCTGCAGAGCTTATATCCAACCCAGCCCCGTAGATCAACAGGGGTATGAGCACTACTCCTCCACCAAGGCCAAGTAAACCTGAAAAGAAACCACTGAGGCTGCCGATTAGAAGAAGCAACATAATCTCAATCATACCCTAAATCCTTTCAGGACCTAAACCTTTTAGATAAGTTAACGCAGATATACCTAACCATTTCACTTTAGTATATCATGAACAACAGCAACTTATAATTCCTGTTATTACTTGACATACTTATGCATCTAGCCTAACCTATTAACAGGCAAAAATAAGGAGCAACCATGATGAGTAGTGGATACCAGGAAATTGATAATTTCACCTCTGCAATCCAGGTTATTTTCCCCAAACTAATGCGTTCTTTGAATGCCGAAGAAAACCGGGAGCTTACAGGATTAGGCATTACTCCCAGTCAGATTAATGCACTGCTGGTCTTATACTTTCATGACAGCCTGACCATGGGTAAACTCAGCTCTGAAATCTACCTGGCTGAAAGTGCGGCTACCCGCCTGGTTAACCGCCTGGTTAACCTGAACCTGGTCAAACGACGTGGTGATGATAAAGACCGCCGGGTGGTGCGGGTATCTCTAACCGCTTATGGAAGGCAGTTATCGCAACTGGTTTTTGATAGACGCTCATTTCGCTTCAACAATCTCGCTCAACGCCTTGAACCGAGAGAAAGAGAAAACCTGATAATTTCCCTGCAGGCAGTAATGCGTGTTTTCGAAGAACACGAGAAACCCGCCTCACCGAAAGGCAATGATAACCACCCAGGGCCAGAATAATCCATGATAGTGAGGGATCATTTTTGCAGAACCAGAAAACTGAAAATAGTAACTCTTTATCCCTCTGGACTATTTTAGTAACCTTCCTTAAAATAGGCGCCTTTACTTTCGGCGGCGGATATGCCATACTACCCGTTATTAAGCGCGAAATAGTTGAAAACCGGAAATGGGTCAATGATAACGTCTTCTCTGATATCCTGATTATCACCCAGGGCATGCCCGGTCAACTTGCCCTGAACAGTTCAATTCAAATTGGGGTTCGATTGCGCGGAACACTGGGCGGCATTACTGCTGCCATGGGAGTAACGATCCCTTCTTTTTTAATCCTGCTTACTATCGCTGCTTATCTATACCCTTTAATCAGGGACAACATTTACATGGAAGCTGTCTTTTACGGAATCAGACCGGCTGTAGTGGCTCTAATCGCCACTGCTGCGATCAAGATGGGCCGCACCATACTGCATGGCTGGAATGGAATCATCCTTTGCGCTGTGCTTCTGGTCACAGCGATTATTACCGGTGTGCACCCGATCCTCATTTTGTTGATCGGTGGCCTAGCCGGTTTAGTGGTCTGCAAAGGAGCGTGTAAACAGTAATGGAAATTGCCCTCCTATTTACCCTGTTCATCTCTTTTTTTAGAATCGGCCTCTTTACGATTGGTGGAGGGTATGCGATGATTCCTTTAATGGAAGCGGAAGTAATTACTGTCCACGGCTGGATGAACAGTTCTGAATTTCTTGATATTATCGCTGTTGCCGAGATGACACCAGGGCCGGTATCGATCAATGCTGCAACTTTTATCGGTTATACTACGGGCGGACTGCTTGGATCAATGTTTGCTACACTCGGTGTTATCTCTCCATCATTGATCCTCATCCTCCTTTTATCACGCCTTTTGATGAAAGTTATTCAGAATCCCAGCGCTACAAGTTTTCTGAATGGACTGCGCTCGGGGTTGATCGCTTTAATTCTTCTGGCTTCTTTCACCCTGGGACAATCAGCAGTCATTGATCTGCCCAGCGCCTTAATCTTTGCCGCGCTGCTGATTGGCAGCGTGCTGACTAAAATCAGTCCTCTTTACTTCATCGCAGCCGGAGCCACCTTAGGACTTATTCTGTTTCCTTACTAGCATTTATTTTTCGTATCGACTGGAATATGTTATAATGTAACAAGATTTTAATAGCAGACTCCGAGCCGGCTCACCTAATGCTTGTATAAAGCTATGGTGGTCGGTCAGGGTTGGGAGAGAAATCCCCCCGCCTCCCGTATTTGGAAAGGAGACTATGCCGCAAAGGCCGCGTTTTCTTTTAAAAGGAGGCGCGGCTTATTTATATGCTTAAGAGGTGCTCATATGAAACTTATGCAGGTTACAGATCCTGAAAATGTTTTCGCCATAATCAACGAGAATTTTGCTTTCCTGGAAAGCGAAAAAATAGCCCTGGAGAGATCAGGCAGCCGCTGCCTGGCCGAAGCAATTTATTCTCCCGAAAATGTTCCCGATTTTAACCGCTCGACAGTTGATGGCTATGCTGTCACCGCCAGGGATACGTTTGGGGCTGGTGAAGGGATGCCGGCCATGCTCGAATATGCCGGGGAAATATTAATGGGGCAGGCGGCCCCTTCAATTAATAGCGGAGAATGCTGGCTGGTCCATACCGGGGGAATGCTGCCGGCAGAAGCAGATGCAGTAATCATGATCGAAGATACGGAGTTAACCGGAACTATGCTGCAAAGTTTTCGCCAGGTCGCCCCAGGTGATAACGTTATTCACCGTGGAGAAGATTTAAAAATGGGTGACCCATTACTTTTTCCGGGACACCGTCTGCGCGCCCCAGAGATTGGAATGCTCGCCTCACTGGGCATTACAGAATTAAACGTCCATCGCAAACCTGTGGTTGGTTTTTTTTCGAGCGGAGATGAATTGGTGGACTACAGCAAAGAGACTTTAGAAACCGGTAAAATTAGGGACAGTAACGCTCCGGCATTACTTTACCTTTCTGAACAAAAGGAAACCCTGGTCAAATACGGGGGGATCCTGCCCGATCATTACGAAACATTTCTTGAAAAAAGCCGAAGCATGCTGGAGGAAGTTGATATGTTAGTTTTCACCGGAGGAAGTTCGGTAGGCAGCCGCGATTATACGGCCCGCACCATGCAGGAACTTGGCGAACCCGGCCTGCTTGTAGAAGGCATTTCAGTTCAGCCCGGTAAACCAACCCTGCTGGCAAGCTGTAAAGGTAAGCCGGTCCTTGGCCTTCCCGGCCACCCGGTTTCTGCATTAAATATATTTGATATCTTTGGAGGGGCAATTATTAAGCGCCTGAGTGGACTGGCCGGTAAAGAATTTATCCCTACTGTTAAGGCAGTCCTCGCCCGCAATATTTCTTCACGTTCCGGGCGGACTGATTATGTGAGGATTAAACTGGAAGATGCTGATCATGGACTGAGCGCTGTTCCTATTTTTGGCCGCTCTGGTATGCTGCGTACTTTAGCTGAAGCTGACGGCTTATTGACTGTACCGGCTTCCAAGGAAGGGCTAAGCGCCGGAGAACAAGTTGAAATAAGGATTTGGGAATAAAAACAATTACAATTAACAGGAGAGTGCTGATGAGAAAAGTTTATCTGAGCAATACGCCCCGTAAAGAAGCTCTGCAAATTTTTTTAAATGGGGTTGAAATGCCCTGCCGCACTGAAAAACTGCCTGTCGCTGAAACGCCGGGCCGGGTAACTGCTGAAAATGTGTTTGCCAAATTTTCCATGCCCGCTTATCATTCTGCCGCAATGGACGGTATTGCTGTCCTGGCTGGAAAAACTTTTGGCGCTTCCGATCAAACCCCCCTTTACCTTCACCCCGGGGAAGATTACAAAAACATCAACACCGGAGAACTTCTGCCCCCAGGCTTTGATGCAGTAATTAAAGTGGAAGAACTTCAGGTTTTAGATGATCAGAGAATAGAGATTATAGCTCCGGCAACTCCCTGGCAGCATGTCCGAGCAGTTGGAGAAGACGTGGTAGCCGGAGAACTGATTGTCCCGGCCCAGCATAGTCTGCGGCCACCTGATCTTGGCGCCCTGTTGGCCGGAGGAGTTACTGAACTCGAAGTGCTGTCTAAACCGAAAGTGGCTGTAATCCCCAGTGGTTCAGAAATCGTTAGCGCCGGACAGGAGCGGAAGAAAGGCAGCATACCTGATTTTAACAGCACAGTGATTGCATCATTTCTAAAGCAGTGGGGAGCTGAACCTTTTATCCAGCCTATTGTGCCCGATGTGCCTGAAGAACTTAAAAAGGCAGTTGCTAACGCCCTAAAAAAATTCGATCTGGTCATCATCAATGCCGGATCTTCAGCCGGAGAAAAAGATTATACCTTTTCTATCATTGAAGAGCTGGGCGAGGTCTTTTTACACGGAGTGGCAACTCGTCCCGGGAAACCGACTATCCTCGGCCGGGTAAATAAAAAACCGGTAGTCGGCCTGCCCGGCTATCCTGTTTCTGCTTACTTGAGCCTGGAATGGTTTGTTCAACCTTTGATTTACCGCCACCTGGCTCTGCCCTTACCGCAGCGCGAGAAGCTGCCGGTTACCCTGGGCAGAAGAGTTGTTTCAGAAGTGGGGGTAGAAGAATTTGTGCGCATGACAATAGGCTTTGTGAACGACAGGTACATAGCCAATCCCCTGACCCGGGGGGCAGGCGTGACCATGTCCCTGGTCAGAGCGGACGGACTTTTGGTTATTCCGGCCAACTCTTTAGGATTTGAACAGGATCAAAATGTGGAAATAGAACTTTACCGGCCGCAGGAAGAATTGCTTCACAATCTGCTGGCTTCCGGCAGCCATGATCTGATTATTGATCTGCTTGCTACAGAACTGAAGAAACGCGATCCACGGTTGTCTCTTTCTTCAGCCCATTTGGGCAGCATGGCAGGAATCGCCGCCGTCGGACGCGGACAAGCTCATCTGGCCGGAGTTCATCTTTTTGACCCCACAACAAAAGAATATAACTGGCCCTATATCAATAAACTGCTTCCTGAAAAGAAATTACACCTCATTAATCTGGCCTACCGGATGCAGGGTTGGATTGTCCCTGAAGGAAACCCGGACGGGCTTGAAACGATACATCAGCTGGCTGACTTAAAACTTAGTTTTATCAACCGCCAGAAAGGAGCCGGCACCCGTCTGCTTTTTGATCACCTCCTACAGGAAGCAAACCTTTTACCAGAACAGATTTACGGCTATGAACGTGAAGAATATACACACTTAAATGTAGCTGCTGCCGTTGCTGCCGGGACTGCACGGGTTGGACTGGGGATTTTACCGGCCGCAAAAGCATTCGGCCTTGACTTTGTTCCCTTAATTGAGGAACGTTACGACCTTTTGCTCAGCGAATCTTTTTATAACAGTGACGAAGCAAAATTCCTACTGGAAATTATTATCGCCCCAAACTTTCAACAACTGGTTGAAGCAATGGGCGGCTACAGCATGCGCGATGCCGGAAAAATCATAGAGAAAAGGAGTTAAACCATGGCATTAATTGATGGTCACGGAAGAAAACATGATTACCTGCGGATCTCGATTACCGACCGCTGCAACCTGCGCTGTGTTTATTGCATGAGTGAAGAAGGCGTTGAACAAACCTGTCACAGCTCAATTTTAAGCTATGAAGAGATCTTGAATGTGGTTTCTGCCGGAGCGGAGCTGGGGATCAGTAAAATACGTATAACCGGCGGTGAACCGCTGGTGAGAAAAAATGTGGTCGAATTAATTAAAGGCCTGGCTGCTATCCCGGGCATCAATGATCTGGCGATGACTACCAACGGGATCCTTCTGCCGCGATTTGCAGCTGAGCTAAAAGAAGCAGGCCTGGACCGGGTCAATATTAGCCTTGATACACTTCAAACTGAACTATTCCGAGAAATCACCCGCTGCGGTGAATTAAAATACGCTCTGGAAGGCATTGAAGCAGCCTTGGAAAATGATCTGCACCCGGTCAAACTGAATACCGTACTGATGAAAGGGATTAACGATGGTGAAGTCCTCGATTTTATCCGGTTAGTACGTGAAAAACCACTGCACGTGAGGTTCATTGAGTATATGCCAATTGGTGATCATGACCAGGCATACAAAGATCATTACCTGCCTTTAAGTTTTATTGAGGATACAGCTCAAAAAGCAGGACTACCCTTATCTCCAGTGCCTCTGCTTGGAGGAGCAGGACCGGCTGAATCATATACAATTCCGGATGGCCTGGGAACCATTGGATTGATCCATCCAATCAGCAAACATTTTTGTGACACCTGCAATCGCCTGCGCCTGACTTCAGAAGGCAACCTTAAAGCCTGTCTATACTGGCAGGATGAAAAACCAGTCCAGCCGGTTTTGGATGATAAACAGGCTTTACAGGAATTGATCAAGGAAGTCCTAAGCAATAAGCCTGTTGAACACCAAATGGCTGCAGACGGCAAATGCGGCATTGTAAAATCAGGATCAATGCGCAGGATGTCCCAGACAGGCGGATAGTTAATTATTAACAGAAACAGGGAGGTAAAACCTTGCCACCAGTGATCATACATTTTGTTGCCGCTCAATCAAAAACCGGCAAAACAACAATTCTCGAGAAGCTGCTGCCTGAGCTTAAAAAAAAGGGCCTGCGTGTAGCTGCCCTAAAAGGCAATCTCAAAGATTACGAGTTTGATCTGCCCGGTAAAGACAGCTGGCGTTTTGCCCGGGCCGGTGCAGAAATCTCCGGCATGACTACTCCGGACGGCTATATTTTGATTGGATCTGGCGATCATCTAAGTAAGGGGAAAAGCGGGATCGATGCTGCCGGGGAATTGCTTGATGATCTAGACTTAATTATCGTCGAAGGAAATAAAAAGACCAGGTATCCCAAGATCGAGATAGTCCGTAAAGAAATCAACAGTGAACCCCTGCTCACCGAAAATACAATTGCCCTGGTAACAGATCTAGATCTTTCATCCCTTGACCTACCGATAATTGGTATGGATGACGCTCCTGCCCTGGCTAATTTTATCTGCGATCAATTTTTTGAAGCCGCCGCTAAGTTAACTCACTTCGATGATGCGGGTCGTCCTAAGATGGTTGATGTTTCTGCTAAGCAGCAAACCATGCGGGAAGCATATGCCCGGGGTGAAATCCAGATGGCCCCTGAAACCCTGAACAGAATCAGAGCCGGAAGCATGGAAAAAGGTGATGTTTTCAGTGTAGCGCAGGTAGCAGCAGTAATGGCAGTAAAGGAAACCGGTCGTCTAATTCCGATGGCTCATCCCCTCGGTATCTCCGGGGTTGAAGTTGAATTTGAGCCGGTCGATAATGACGACGACAATTTGACAAAAATTGAGATAGGGGTAAGAGTGAAACTAACCGGACAAACCGGGGTGGAAATGGAAGCGTTGACCGGTGTTAGTGTCGCTGCCCTTACTATCTACGACATGTGTAAAGCGATCGATAAAAATATGGTTATCCAGAATATTCGTCTGGAAGAAAAGAAAGGAGGGCGCTCCGGGCATTATCGCCGGGTGGAAAATAATGGCTGAAATAGTTGCTGTATGTACCAGTGCAAAAAAAGGACAGCGCAAAAAAAATATCGGAGAAAGTTTGTTAATTAAAAATAAGGGGTTGGAAGGCGATGCCCACGCCGG
>SKPU01000214.1 GCA_007119335.1 Syntrophomonadaceae bacterium | reverse complement strand
GTATGTTCAATAGATTTATATTCCTGCTTTTTCTTTTTAAACCGATCAGTTGCTTCTTGTACATCAAATTTCTGTTTAGCAATATTATTTTCCAGACGTTTCTGCTCATCAACTAAAAGCTCTAAATTTGATGCTGCACGCTGCCAGGCTTCATATTCCTGCTGGTTAAACTGTTTGAGAGTATTTACATCTCTGGAAGTATTTTGCAGTTTTTCCAGGGCTGCATTTAGATTCTCATAACGTTCTCTGTTATAAGCTAAGCTGTACTGGTACAGCAAATCACTAACCTGTTTCTTCTGAGCATCAAGGCGGGCTAATTCGTCTTCAAAACGTTCAAATTCTTCTGCTTCAAGCTCAGCCATCAAAGCCTCGATTCTTTGGAGCAGGCTTTGTGCTTTATTGTATTTATCTTTTAGCTTATGGGGGGTTGTGTTTAAGAAATCCCCACTGGCAGTAATGCAGCCCAAACCGTGGAGTTCCTTTTTGATTTTTTCAATTTCTTCACTGCGCATCCCCGTCAAGCGGTCGGTAACTGTGCGGTAAAAGTCACTTTCTCCGGTTATAGTCAGATCGCTGTCCCGGATTAAGAATATATTCCTGAATTCTAAGGCGCTGATCTCCAGAAGATCGTTAATTGAACCGCTTGCAGGTAATTTAAGCTCTTTTTGCTCAACCTTTTTGTTTGAAGCATCTTTAATAGCTGCCTCTGCGATAACCAGATGGCCATCCGGGTTTTCTGCAACTCTTTTAACACCTTCTATCTTACGCAATTCTTTGGCACTAAAGAGCATCTTAAGTATGGCGTCGATGGTGAGGGTTTTCCCTTCCTCGTTATGATCATAGAAAAGGTTAAACATTCCAAGTTCCTTTTTTCCGCTGTCCGGTAATGGCCCGTAATGCCTGATCGCAAACTCTTTTAAAAACATTACTTCACCACCCTGAAAGCATGCACTACCATCTCTTTAACTTGTTTCTTATGTTCTGCAGGGCAATCTGCACTCTCCAACCTGCTGCTGAACTGCTTATATAGATCATTTTCAAGGACGTGCTGCACATCAAAAGCATCAAATACCGGATCAACAGTAGAATACCGCTCTGTTTTTTTCATTATTTCTGCAACCAGTTCACTTTCGCTCTTACCGAGCCTTGAACCATTAAAAAGCCCTTCTACTCTTAAAATCACTTCAGATTTTGGGTGCGAGGCAGCAAGCTTTTCATCTAGTTCAAATATTGGATCTGTTGATGTGAATGGATCAAGGGTAATAACTAATTTTTCATAATGAAAAGTATCGAGGATTATCTCTTCCGGAGCCTCTCCGACTTTTACCAGGTTTGCCATCCGCTGCCCGGACTCCCGTCTGGTCACAGCAACCGGGGAACCGGGATAAGTAAATAAGCCTCCACCGGGAAATTTCCAGGTAGCATAGCGGGAATGAAAATGTCCGGCCATAACATACTGCACCGGCAAAAGCTCAAAATATGAAAGCCAGGCCGGCATATAGCGCCGGTCCCCTTCATTTCCCATATCCTGGCGCGAAAAGAAAGCATCCAGCAGTTCTCCATGAAAGAGCAGTATGTTATAACGGTCTTTGTGCATCATTGCAGACATCTGACGCAAGCGGCTGATCAGGCGATCCCCGCTTAGCTGCTCGTAGGGCAGGCCCCAGAGATGCACATCCCCGAGGCAAAATGGTTCTTCCCAGTTATCAAGAACTGTTACGTTCTCTCCATAATAGAGCCCGCTGCGATATGCTTTGTGATCATGATTTCCGGGAAGGATAATGGTCTGAAATTGATCGCTGCTGATCATTGTACGCAATTTATGGCGGAGAGTTTCAGCTGCGACATCCTGATCAAAAAGATCACCTGCTATAACCAGGATAGCAGCCTTTTCCTGCCGGGCTAAATTTACTATTTCCTGAAGGGCATCCCAACGTTCTGAAGCTTCTTCAGTTAAATGCAAGTCAGCTGTATGCAAAATTTTCACCGGTCAGCCTCCTTTAATCCATGACTGGAGAAAATAGCAATCTAGCTGACTCCGTTACAATGCGCCCAATTACTTTTTGAATTTTGCAAAGATCCGATCACCATAAAAAGATAGCAGAATCAAAACCACTCCGAAAGCGCTCATCCCGGCGATAACCTGCTGGAAGCGAAGCATCGCCGTTTCTAAATATAGTTCCTGGTAATCTCCGACATCAGCCAGGATGTTCTCTATGGAGAACATAAATATAATGCTAACAAATACGGTCAATATGAGAGTGAGCACTCCTGGGGCTAAAAATACTTTAAATTTATGATCAATAAAATATAAAAAGATCAGTAAAAATCCGAGACCGGCCAGGCTAAGCCAAAACACATTGTGAATAACCATTGGCTGTAATGTAGCAGTAATTATCTGAACATCGGTATACGGAGGAGTCGCTTCGGTAACGATGACCCGCACAGTATCCTCAGCCTTTATACCAAAAAGAGAATATGTTAAAAAAGTAAGTAAGATGGTGATTGAGAAAACAAACCCAATTACTACTTTCAACCCTATTCGAAGACCTTGTCTCATATTATTCCTCCTTGCCTGCAAAAAACTTGTCTGCAGTTTCATATTTGACAAATACTGCTCATTCTTCTGATTTTCAACTAGATGTTCTTTGAATTTGCAATTGAGCTTTTAAACTTGCAGTCGAACTTGTTTTGTTGTTAAGTAATGTATATTCTCCTTATTAGTTTAAGAATCCTGCCCCTGATTTTATTTTTTAATTCATTATTTACAATACTGCGATCAGCACCTGCACCATCCGGCCAGGTACGTACCCGGGGTAAGCATTGTCTGGGCCCGATCAGGACCGACGGAGACCAGTTCAATCGGAATTCCCGCCGCTTCCTCGATTGCTTGGAGGTATTGCTTCGCAGCATATGGCAGATCGGCTCTACTGCGGACCCACGAAACATCTTCATCCCAGCCCGGGAAAACTTCGTAAATTGGTTTGCACTCCTGCAGTTCATCCATACTTGAAGGGAATTCGCTGATCATTTGACCACAGCACTCGTAACTTACCGCCATCTTGATGGTTTCCATTCCACTCAAAACATCGAGCTTGGTAATAGCCAATCCGGTCAACCCGTTAATGCGTGCCGCATAGCGGGCAATAACTGCATCAAACCATCCACAACGCCTGGGTCGTCCGGTAGTTGTGCCATATTCAACGCCTTGATCCCTGAGCAAATCGCCGGCTTCTCCCTTTTCTTCAGTGGGAAAAGGACCTTCTCCCACCCTGGTCGTATAGGCTTTTAAAACTCCTAAGACCTGTCCTACACTGTGAGGCCCCAAGCCGGTACCAGATCCGGCGGCAGAAGCGACAGTTGAAGAAGAAGTTACGAAAGGATAAGTGCCGTGATCAATATCAAGCAAAGCGCCCTGAGCTCCTTCAAATAATACCTTTTTTCCTTCGGCCATTTTTTCAGCCAGAAGAACCGACGTATCAGTTATTAAAGGAGTCAGGCGTTCAATGGCAGGTCGATAAAGCTCCATTAACTCTTCTAGCTCATATCCGGGATGATCGTAAGCATCATGCAATAAACGATTTTGTAAAGGCAAGAGCTGAGATAGCCGGCTATAAAATTTATCAGGGCTGGTCATATCAAACACCCTCAAACCACGCCGCAACGCCTTATCAGCATAAGCCGGGCCGATACCCCGCCCGGTAGTGCCGATCTTGTTTTCACCCAACAAGGTTTCATTTGCCACATCAAAAACCTTATGGTACGGCATAATCAGGTGCGCTTTACTGCTAATCCGCAGGTTAGCGGTAATAATGCCCCGTTTCTCCAACTCCTCGAGTTCATCGACCAGGACCAAAGGGTTTATAACCATCCCATTACCAAGCAAGCCTATAGTGCCCGGATTAATTATACCTGAGGGTATGTGATGCAGTTTAAAAATATTGGCACCGTAAACTACCGTGTGCCCTGCATTGTCACCACCCTGGAAACGGGCCACAATGTCTGCCTGAGCTGCCAGGTGATCTATCACTTTCCCCTTACCTTCGTCTCCCCATTGTGCTCCCACAACAACCAGGCTGTTAGTTTTATTCATGTTCATTCCCCCGGGTTCATGCAATAATCAAACCACTGCCTTCATCCTAACTATAATCGAAATAACCTTTAAGGTAAATACTTAGACATTTATAAACGGAAAATCATTGCTGCAGCTTTTCATCAATTAGCCGGTTAAGCTCTGCCGGATCTGCTCTTCCTCCGGTTAAAGCCATCACTTTACCAACCAGAAAGCCAAGTGCTGTCTTTTTTCCCTGACGATAACTATCCGCTGCTT
>SKPU01000023.1 GCA_007119335.1 Syntrophomonadaceae bacterium | reverse complement strand
TCTAGATACTTTTTATAACAACATCTAATCAAGAAAGGAAAGGGGAAGAAGATCAAGTGAGCAGTACCGAAAATTATTTTCTATATGTAATATACTTCCCAAAGCAGGTTATTATTTGAGGCTGTTGTCTGATCAAGGAGCTGAAATTATGCCTTATAGATTTTACAGCGATAATTTGGATCTAATGATCGCTCTTCAAACTTTTGATTGGCCTTATAAGAATAGAATTCCATATTATGATTTGTGTTTTGTCAATGGACTATAATAACCGCAAAATTCCGGTACTAAAAATGCCAGTAATGATATGATTTTTAATAATTTCTGAAGAATGCGGTTATGAGCTGAAGGAAATATTACAGGCAGATATAGACTTTACTGATAGGGCTAGTAGTAAAGGGTTTTAGGTGAATTGCTAATTATTGTTAGTGGTGGTTACAACTAAAATTAATCCTGACCTCGAAACTCCCCAGGTAGCTATAGAGTTTTTGATTTTGATGAGAAGTCTAATACCCCGTACCTTTAAGCCTGAATAAATTTCGTATCTATGGCAGAAGTTTTATACGATTAGGAATGTAAAATATAGAAACCAGCGCTCTTAGAACTCATTTTTATGGTTAATACGGGCAAGCTATAATCTAATTTTATCTAATAGAATAAGATACCATACCCTGAAATGTTCGAGTTGACATAATGCATAATGAATGATACAATGTAAACGAGTTAAGTAATATAATGGCATTATAAGAATAAAATAACAACAAATTCTAAGGAGACAAGACAGAGATGAAAAAACTAGCTAGGACTGCACCTTTGATGATTGCTGTTCTTGCGCTTGTTCTCTTCTCAACTGCTTTTACTGCTGGTTCACAGACTTTGACCGATCAGCTTTGGGCAGTCAGCGTTGAAGGCGACCCTAGTCATACTGGATCGATTGGCATGAACTTTGAAGCTGCTTACGGGGATCCGAGTACACAGGATGACGATGCATATGTTGGGAACTACTTTAACATTGATCAGCATGCTTATACTTCATCCGGAGTAACCAAGCGTTATATCGATACCAGCAGCCCTGAATCACATGGTTACCTGAGTGAAGATATGACAGTAGTGGGAATGGCAGATATCGAAGAGAGTTTTTCGATGATTAATCTACCGGCAGGATCCAGTGTAGGTATAGATTGGTACAGCCTGTTTTAAAGGTTAACACCGAACCATACAACCGAAAGAAGTATATCAGGAGGGCAATAGTGCCCTCTTTTTTATGTTGCTTGCGAGAAGTGGAAAAGAATGCGTTCCGTAAACGATCTTTGGAAGCGGTAGTAAGCCTTTAAAACACCGGGTTAAGCGATGTAGGGCGTTTTAATGCGCAAAGCCGATAATCCTGTCGATAAATTGGATCTTTTTGATCGGTTAGATCGATATGTAATATAACAACAATAATATAATAAATAGTAAATCCCCTACCCTTGTTAAAGAGGTTAATCACGGAAAAAACACATTAACACGGGGGACTAACACAGGAAAACGGTTCTTCTGTGCTGCAATTATACGCCCCTGATAGCCCCTAAGCTTATTGCGGTTAATCTTTCAATTTGTCTGATTGATAAAACTTTTTCCTTTAGCCGTTTAATTACATTATTGCTTTTCTGCTTATTGTAAGCCTGGATATTTCCGGGGTTTTTTACATCAGCAGCACTCTTAATTATTTCTGCCGCCTCCATGTCATTCAATCTTCTTCCATCATCATATTTCAGGCACCGACCATTGGTTCTTCATGAATATATTAATCCATGAATCTAAAGCATTCTCAATTACTGCTGAAAACATGTTTAGCTAAAAGAGAAAGATAAACGGTAATTAACACAAAAGAAGCGTCCCCCTGTGCTACCTCTGTGCTAGAATAGGCATTCCGATAAATTTGCGTGGTTCCCATCATATTGAACAGCAATAAGCCCCCGACAATACAATTAAAAAATGTTCATAGCATTTTTTTACTATATAACCCTTGACGGGTTATCTTTTTGTAGTTATAATTTATAAACTCTATAGGATTAATGTTATTATGGAGGTGGAGGTGCGGGAGTTGGTGGGGACAGAAAGCCTTTTGTTTATAGGGATCGGATTGGGATTAATCTATGGAGTGCTGCTGCAAAAAGGCGATTTCTGTTTTGTTTCTGCTTTTAGAGACTGGTTTGCTTTTAAACATAACAGGGTTTTGCAGGGCATCATTTTTGCAGTGCTGGTTATTCTTTTCGGCTGGTCGCTGATCTTAGCGGTGGACCTGGCCCCGCTTGACAGGCTTTGGCTGCCGCCGGTAGGAGGTTCTGCCATAATCGGAGGGATAGTATTTGGTGCTGGCATGTACGTTGCAGGAGCCTGCGCCAGCGGGACCCTCTACCGCTGCGGGATGGGATATGCTTACTTTTGGTTGGTATTCTTGGGCATGAAAGTCGGCTACCTCATTTACGCTGTTCTTCATGAACCATTTTTTGTTCCTTATTACTTCGAGCCGCTGGCGATAAGCGGACCGGTTACCCTTTATGAATACATACCCCCGGCGGCGGTAGCAGCTTTTGCTTTATTGCTTCTGATCTATTTGCTGTTCCGGTTGATCGTAAAAAAGACCGGAAAAAGCGAGGCTTCCGGGGATAGCGCTCTGGGTCAAGGAGGCAGAAAAGAATCATCAGCAAATCCTCTGCGCTGGAAAAGCTGGGATGCTAGGTTTGTTGGGATCCTGGTTGGCCTTACGGTAACCCTGCAGTTTTTCCTGTGGAGCATTTGGGGAATCACCGGTCCCGGAACCCGTATTGCCGGAGTGGCCTGGAGCTAGGTGGCCGAAGAAGCTGCCGTGCTCGATAATCCTTACATGGGTGACATGTTTGCCGCTTACCCGGGCGCGGTTTTGGGTCCGAGCGAGTGGCTGATCATATTTATTATCATCGGCGCCGGGATCGCTTCGCTTTTAAGCGGCACTTGGCGCTACCGCAAACCTCGCCTGAACAGAGTTCCCAATGCAGTTTTGGGCGGTGCAGTCATGGGTATCGGTTCCCGGATGGCCCCCGGCTGCAATATCGGAAATATCATCAGCGGGTTGCCCGCCTTATCTGTTCATTCACTTCTGGCTTCGACCGGTATCGCGCTAGGGGTTTACCTCGGCTATGTTGTGGCCCAAAGGAACTTGCAGAGACAGATGAAACGCCTGGAGCAGGAAGCGGATCTGAAACAGGCTGACAAGCAGGCCAGCAGCTAATTTTAAGCCGGTTTGGTAAGTAAGACTCATGTGTTATAGAAAAGTGTTTATATATCATCGCTGGATGAAAACAAATCAAAGTTTTTGTTTATGATTATAAAGAAAAGGAGGGAGCATTATGACTGATCTTAGGAAATCAAATCCGGAATTTAATCTGGCTCGGAAAGTACTGTCCGGGTTTGGTGAGGCCAAAGAAGTTGAAGCTGAAGTAAACTTGAGTGAAATTACTCCGGATAGGGAGCTTGATGTAACCGGGGAGGTTTGTCCCTACCCGGTTATCGCGGTCCAGAAGGAGCTTATAAGGATGGAACCGGGAGAAATACTGGTGGAGGTAACCGATCACACCATCTCCACCCATACCGTACCTGATGCGGTTAAAGAAAAAAAACTGGCGGAAGTTTTAGGCATAGAAGAGTCTTCTCCCGGGCTTTACCGCATTTACTTAAAAAAGTCTTAAGCGGACCCTTGTTTAAAGAAAACATACAAAAATAAAGAGATTATATCAATGGTGCCGGCGAGAAAAAACACTGGTAAAGCAGGAAGGAGGCTGGATCGTGGTACCGAAAGTAGGAATCTATATGCCAACTCCTTTTCGGGAGTTGCTAGACGGCAAATCAAGGTTGGAGGTTAAAGCCGTCAGCGTGGAGCAAATGCTGGAAGCGCTAACGGAGCAGTATCCCGCTTTAAGGGATCGGGTTTATGACAATGGCATGCTTGTCCATCACCTTAACATTTACGTCAACGGGGTGAAGATACATACTTTACAGGGCATTGAAACCGCCCTTAAAGACGGAGACGAGGTAGCTTTGGTGCCTGCCATGGCCGGTGGTTCAGGTGAAGAATCTTTAACTGGAGCGGACAGGGCTCCTCTATTAAGCAACGCGCAAATGGAGCGTTATGCGCGCCATACACGCCTTACAGAGGTAGGCGTGGAGGGTCAGCGAAAACTGCTTGATTCGAAAGTGTTAATTGTAGGCGCGGGCGGGCTTGGCTCCCCGGCGGGCCTTTATTTGGCCGCCGCCGGAATTGGAACAATCGGGTTTGTTGACGGAGACCGGGTGGAACGTTCTAACCTGCAGAGGCAAGTTCTGCACGATGAAGAAGGTTTGGGACAAT
>SKPU01000175.1 GCA_007119335.1 Syntrophomonadaceae bacterium | reverse complement strand
GTCATAGGTCCTTTCTATTGTCTTCCCGGCCAGGAAAACCTCTTCACGTCGGTGCTTAATTACCCGGCCCAGGTTGGACTCACTGGCCCCGTAAGTAGGCGCCGTATCGATGTAGTTAACACCGAGGTCCAGCGCTTTATTAACAATTGCTTCAGCCTCTTCAGGATTATCCCTGCCTGCGACGGCAAAAGAACCGCCCAGACCGAAAATGCTTACCTGGCGGCCGGTATTTCCCAATTCGCGCCGCGGGATTTTCTCTGCATCATCTTCTTGATTTGCCTTCTTTTCCTCTTCTTCCCTGGTTTCTTCCGGCTTTTCCTCTAGCTCTATTTTATCTTCCGGCAGTTTTTCTTCCGCCTTTTTCTTATTTTCTTTTGATTCTTCCTCATCCCCAACAAAAAATTGCGCACAACCGGCCAGACCAAGGGCAGCTCCTGCCGCAAGGAGCAGTCTTACAAATCTGCGCCTGCTAACCAGTTTATCCATAAAATCAAATCTCCTATTTTCTCGCCGTCCTTCGCTTAAAGACAAACCTTAAACTCCAGGCCAGTTTTCCTGCTTCTTTTTTCCCCGGTCAGTTCATCTTTGATGCTAAACCCTGACTAATCGAGCCGGTAATCAAGGGCTGAGCATGACCCGAAAAGTACTGAAGGAAGGCTCGGGAGAAAGCTCCCAGAGATAAGAAGTCTGCACCACGTCAGGGACAATACATTCCTGGCAGCTGTCCCCTATCTCGAGTAATTTGCGTCGATCCAGTTCACCGATGATTTTTTTTAAGCCCTTTTCCCTTACATTGCCGACAGAATTGCCAGGTTTAAAACAGTTCATGGCAGTGCCATCAGCAAGTACATTCAAGAAAACCAGGGGCACCCGGCAGCGGTAGCTGCCACCTTCCAATAGATATTCTTTTAAATAACGGCGGCAGTTGTTGACAGGCAGACCCTGTGCTTTTAACTCCAGAAACCGCCGGGCGGCATAACTGCATCCCTCTGCGGTAGCAAGACTGAAGAGGTTTGTTTCACCATCACCATCCGGCAATTCACCCTCCATAGCCGGGGAGAGATAAAGCGAAGTTCCCAGGTCCCGGGCCAGGTAAGCCACCTCTTCAGCATCTTTTTGATTGTCCCGGTGAAGAATACAGTTTATAAAAAGCTTGACGTGAGGATAATTATTGCGGATCAGCTTAATACCTTCAACCGCCCGCCCGAACAAACCGGGGCACTTTCTGAAGGCATCATGCCTGGACCCCTCGGCATAATCCAGTGAAACGATTAAAGCATCTATTTCCGGACCCAGCTGATCATATGTTTCAGGAAGATAATAGCCATTGGTGATGACCACGGTAAGCATCCCAGCTTGCCGGGAAGTGCGGCAGAGCCTGGACAAATCTTCACGAACCATGGGTTCCCCGCCCCACATGACATTGGCTACAAAACCACTTTCTGCTGCATCAGAATAGAGTTTTTCGTTTTCTGCTGTGCTCATTTCCTCAGCTACATTATCGCGCCAAAAACAGGTTGCGCACTGGCAGTTACACCGGGCAGTAACCAGGTGAGAAAGAAAAAAAGGAGCCTTCCTCAATCCAAGACGGCTGCTAATCATCGCCCTGAACAAGGGTATCGCTTTAAGACGAGGCAAGCGCATCTTATCTTTCCCCCTCTCTCTTTCATTTTTCCCTAATTCATATACCTTGTCAAATATTTTAAATTCTAAAACCGGGGATGAATCAACTTTTCCGGCTTTAGCCTAACCTTATTACTTTTTACAGTTTACTGCTCTAAAACCACATTAAATTAGCCGGTTTTATGGAAGCTGCACCAGCAATCAATCAATATCGCCGGTGGTGGTAAAGCTTACCGGCATCCTGGTTTCTTCAATCATTACTAAATCATAAGGATAAGTGATCGCCTGGGTGACTGGTTCATCCTCATCAGGTGCAGTAAAATGAGCAAGGACTTCTATTTTTTCATTTTTTTCGATAATTTCGGTTATTTCAACATCATAGCCACCGGTAGGCCTCTCACCATAGGCAGCCAGGATATACAGCTGATCTTCATATATACGGGTATGGCCTCCGAACTTATACTTTGATTCTTCAACCCATTCTTCAATTTCCGAAGGTAGATCACCGATTTCCACCGGGAATATCTCAACCGGTTCTATATCATCTGCTGTTTCTCCGGGGTCACTGCAACCAGATGCAAAAATCATGCTTACTGCCAGGATGGAAACCAAAATCATATACTTAAACATCGCCTATCCCTCCTTTTTAAGCTTATTAGTAAAAGTCCGTATTGCGGTCATCTATTTATTAAGACAATTGACCCATAATATTGGTTCAGCTAATTACAACACTAATAACGGTTTGAGTGAATAAGCGGGAGCAGTTTTTCCAGATGAAGATGCATAGATAAGCTTTAAAAACAAAGAGTTGTTATCCACTTCATCCCCGCTTAAATTCTTACCTGTACCGGGAATACCATTTCCAAAGACGCTCTGCTTCACTAATATCCACATCAGTAACCTGGAATGTTTTGCCCGCAGGCGAAGAAAGAACTGAAGCGTAAACAGTTCTTAATTTCCACCAGCGCTGAAATGGATTGGCGCTAACCTGCATTGACTGCACGCAATTGCGCAGCATCAAGACCCGGAAACGGTTAATGAACCGAAACCGGAACGTTAACTGCCGGTCATTTAGGGCAGTACCCCCGGCATGATAGCGACTGAGTCCCCAAAAAAAGGCCGGGATGAACAGTGCAAAGGAAAGCCAACCGTAAGGAACCCACTGCAGGGGTACAATCACCAAAAGCATCGGAACTACCGCTCGAAATATGTAGCGGCGACAAGCCCGTCTGGGGAGGCTTACCATTGATGAGGGCAGTTGGTACTCGGGCAGGATGGAGGTCAGAAATCCAGATAGTTCCCCACTGCGCAGAAGGGGAAAGAGCAGGGTAACATAATTTTGTTCCTTCGATCCACCCCCGGCCACCTCGGCTAGCAAGGAACATCTGCCAAAAGGCTGCCGCAATACCCCTTCGTGAATCACCAGGGCCTGCAGGCGATTTAAATTCAAGGCAAGCTGTTTCTGTTCAATAAGTCCCCAGGAAACCTGCAGCCTGTCTCCACGGCGCCAGAGCGTAAAATTTGCATACTGCACCATATAAGCCACAGAAGAAATAAGCCAGGACAGCAGAAGCAGAAAAAAAACCACCAGCACCACCGTACCGGCAGCAGTAGAGGTAACCTGCTCAAGAAGGTAATTCCAAAATGTTTCGGGGATAAAAGGAATAGCCTGGGAAAAAATGACCCCGATTACGGAGAACAAAACCAAAAAACCACCTGAAGTAGCTCCCGCTAAAAATAGTTCGGGGATCCTAATCCGGTATATTTCACCCTCTTCCAGATCACTGTTCTCAGCGCTGGTAGTTGCCCCGGCCACTCTCCATGCAATTTCTTCTGCAATTCCAGAAAAAGCTTTAGAGCCGGCAGCTGCGGTATTTTGATCAGATTCAGTAACACTTCCATCTGTCGACCGGTCACTTTCAACGCTCTCTGCTTGCTCTGCGCTGAACAGATCCTCCGGACGCTCTAAACTACGCTTAATGTTATAAGCTTCCTCCAAAGTTACAGCGGTCAGGCTTAACTCAGATTCTTCCCCACCACCGGCAGTTTCAACCTGCAAACTGGCCAGACCGAGTAAACGCTGCACAATGCCGGTCCGGATATTTACGGTCTGCACCCGTTCGCGCTTGATGGATCTCTCCTTTTTAAAGATGATTCCTGACTTAACATGCAGGTATCCAGCTTCATAGCGATATGTGTAAAAGGCCCATGTCAAAACCTGGTAAATAATGAGCACTACCAATATTGCCGCTCCGCCCAGGCTAAATATAAACAGGCCCCGCAAAAAATCCCTTTCCACAAAGGATTGGATCATGATTATAAAAAGGGGAACTAAAAGGTAAAACAAGCTTTTAAATGCCCCGAGGGGGATCATTACCGGATGCTGCCGCTTTTGGTCATACATCTTCATCACTCACCCTGGCCAATGCTGATATCTCACCGCGCAGTTCAGCAGCTTTTTCCCTGGAAAGGGCCGGAATACGATGATTGGTAGCAGCAGTGGAAATACGTAAAGTAGCCAAACCAAAAAAGCGCATAATCGGGCCATGTTCTGTATCAACGTGCTGCACCCTGATCATTGGAATCAGGGTGCGCCTGATGATAATAACCCCGTGGCGGATATCGATTTCCTCTTCCCTGATCTCATAGCGCCAAAAATGAAGCTTTAAACGGGGAATAATCACCGCTTCCCATAAAATAAACAGGATCACTAATCCCACGCCCAGCCAACCATACCAGGCAGGTAGATCCCAAGC
>SKPU01000140.1 GCA_007119335.1 Syntrophomonadaceae bacterium | reverse complement strand
AGCTTCGCTTGCATTTTTGGGCATGTTGTCAAATTTAGCCGAAGCAGGTTCCTGTACAAAACCCACTCCACCTCTTTCTTTTATTGCAGCTAGACCCAATGTTCCATCAGTGCCCATGCCTGAGAGTATTACTCCTATGCTTCGCTCCTGTTGATCGTCAGCCAGGGAACGGAAGAAAAAGTCAATGGGCAGGCGCTGTCCGCGGGGCGCTGATGGCTCAAAAAGGTGTAGTGTCCCGTAGAAGATAGACATATCTTTATTTGGCGGAATTATATAAATGCAATTCGGCTGGACAAGAGTGCGCTCCTTGACCTGCACGACCTGTAAGGTAGTGACCCGCTGAAGCAACTCCACCATCATACCTTTGCGAGTTGGATCCAGGTGCTGAACAATAACAACGGCTATTTTGCTATCTTTCGGAATGTTCTTCAGAAAGAGTTCCAAAGCCTCCAGCCCGCCGGCAGAAGCGCCGATGCCAATGATGGGAAAGGTTTCATTCTTCATTTCTGTCTCTGGAGAGTTTTGGGGCTCACCGTTCAAACTAACCTTTTCTTGCGAATCAGCCTTCTTTTTTTTGGTCATTCTTATCCCCCATTCCCCTTACATAAGCGTTAAAACCATCATCGATTGTCAAAAGCTTAATTGAACGCATAGTCCTGTTGTTATCAAACTCCAGGCGGCCGCTTTACAGATAGTCATGATCGATTAGGCGATCAATCATCGCCCTCGTCATCTGCTTCACTAATTTCCTTAACGGTTACCTCATCAATTGTTATTTTACCTTTTAAATTCATAAGTGACTGCAGTTTTTTATGGTGGATAGCTTCTTCCAGGGTTTTTTCGACCGCTGTGGATCGATTTTCTGAACCATAAAGAGTTTCAACTTCCTTAACTACCACTTCGGAAAGGCTTAAGGTTGTGTGCATACCGGCCTTCTCCTTCATACAAATAATACATCAAATAATTAAAATTTTCAAGGCATAGGACAGGGGTAAAGCCACTTTGTTCTTGATAGTGCATTTTATTAACGATTCGACCCCCCAACCGAGTTCACCGGCTTTTCCCGCGGAAACAGAACTGAAACAGGGGTGCTACCCGGACGCTTATTACCTGATCGCTTCTTTTGCCGATGCCAAAAAAGCCCGTTTTCCGGAACTTCAGTATCATAGACAAGCAGGTGGAAGGGGTTGAATTACAGGTTAAATGAGGCTTAGTTTCTAACCTTTGCTTGTTTTCCCCGGCTTAGAAGACTGACTTGCCATTATGCAGTTTAGAATACTTTTCTTCCAGTTTAGATCCCCCCCCTGCTTTTACTTTCCCACCACTGCGGCAATCGGGCTCCAAGCTTACCTGGCGAACCATATATATAGAGTAAAACCCCTTTAGTTATCTGTCATTTTCTTCGAGCTGGCTCCACCGGTTAAAGAAGACTGTGTAACCGATCCTGGTGAGCATAAAGACGGTAATGGTAACGCTTCCTATGATACTGAGCATGATCGCAATCTGGTATTCGATGGCAATCAGCGGCGAAAGACCGGCTAAAATCTGGCCGGTCATCATGCCTGGCAAAAAGACGATCCCCATCCCGACCATGGTGTTGATGGCCGGCATGATTGCCGAGGTGAAAGTGTCCTTGACTATGGCGGCCGTGGCGTCACGGGGCGTGGCCCCGAGCATGAGGGCCCCTTCAATCTGGTCTTTTTTAGATATCATTTCGCCGATCAGGCGCTCGGTTCCGAGAG
Source organism: Syntrophomonadaceae bacterium (assembly GCA_007119335.1). Taxonomy (GTDB): domain Bacteria; phylum Bacillota; class Dethiobacteria; order DTU022; family DTU022; genus B1SED10-74M. The sequence continues at coordinate 2,680 of SKPU01000140.1, read as the reverse complement.
ATATGCCGGTCATGGAATTGCCGATGATCATGCCGGCAATGGGGATGAAATATCGCGGTTCATACCAGGGTTCGATATTTATCACCAGCAGTAAAAAGTAGAAGATGGTAATCCCGGAACCGGTAATCATAGAGAGGATAATCACCTGGCGCAGTTTTCTTTTGATCGGCACCTTAACCCGGGCGTAGATGTTGTGGACGGCAAAAAACTGCATTGCCAGCAGGACCAGCAGGGTAACGGCAACATGTTTTTGCTCAAATATGTAAACCAGGATATAGCCGACGGCGATTAACTGCACCGTCATGCGCAGAGCGGAAATAAAGATTTCTCTTTCTTTGTTGATTCCCTGTCTGTTAACCATTACCAGGAGGATTAATAGGAACACATAGGCCGATCCCAGGCGCCACGGGCCGATTTCCACGATTTCATTCATTTTATGCTACCCCCTCAATGCCTGAAACAAGGCCTTTTTCAAGCGTAATAATCGTTTCACCCGTCACTTTAGCCAGCTGCTTGGAATGGGTGACCATGACCAGGGTTTTTTGCCTGCTTTTGACATGATCCACGATCCGGCCCATTACTTTATCCATGGTATTATTGTCTAAGGCCGAGGTTGGTTCGTCGAGAAGCAGGACTTCCGGGTCCATCAGCAGGACTCTGGCCAGGGCCAGCCGCTGTTTTTCGCCACCTGAAAAGGTATCTGTTTGATCATCGAGCTGTTTGTAAAGGCCCAGCTGGTGAATTTCTTCAAGCAGCACTTGATCAGGAGCCGGTTCTTTTTTAGAAAATTGCAGGCCGACCTGGAGATTGTCCCTGAGCGTGCCGGGGAAAATAACCGGGGTTTGCGGTACTAGAACTACTTCCCTTCTGAGGGAGATGGCATCCAGTTCTTTTAAGTCTCCTTCTTTGTACTTGATTTGTCCCTGTTCGTAGTTGATCAGGTGGTTGAGCAGTTTTAGAAGGGTAGTTTTGCCGCTGCCGCTTTCTCCCACGATGCAGGTAATTTTACAGGCTTCTATGGCCAGTTCATTGATATTGAGGATGTTTTTAAACTGCACGTTTTTCAAATGAAACATGTAATCCACTCCCGTTATTTTACTTTATTCTTCCCTTAGCTCCCGGACCAGTTCTTCTGCTTTTTCCTGAGCCTCTTGTAAAACTTTTTCCCCTTTTGAGGTGATGGTGGAGTATTTTCTTAACTTGCCGTTGACAACTTTTTCCTCTACCGATAACAAGCCTTCATCAACCATGCTGTGCAGGATGGGATAAATTGTTCCGGCGCTGACTTTATAGCCATGGCGTTTCAGTTCCTCGATCATGTAAACGCCGTAAACCGGTTCTTTACGGGCATGATAAAGTATATGGAGCTGGATAAATCCTAAAAAAAGCTTTCGCAAAATCCTGTTATTCATGATCAGCCCCTCAATATATCGTAATACGATATCGATTAACGATATCGTAATCCGGAATTGAGCTCCTGTCAAGGGAGTTGTGGTTTGAAGGGATGGTAATTATTTGATTTACTAAAGGCACAAGGTTATTACCTCCACAGGCTTTTAGCCGAAGGGGAGTTTAGGGGCAGTGGCGGTGCTTTATAAAGAAGTGATAGAGCTAAAAAAAATCTGCTCTACTCGTACCAGGTTACGAATTCTTCAGGTTTTTTCTTTAAACTGCGGTAAGTGTTTACGGTAGCATCTGGATCCGGGTAACCCATTGAAATACAAACCAGCAGTTTTTTATGCAGGCCGATACCGAGAACCTGCTTGATCTCTTTCGCGTATTCGGTGACAGAGGCCTGGATAACGCTCCCGATCCCCCTGGCATACGCGGCCAGAAGCAGGTTCTGGGTAAAAAGAGCCATATCAAAAATTGACCATTCCCCTAGCGAACCATCCATGTAAAGGAACACGGCACAGGGAGCGCCGTAAAACTCGAAGTTCAGCAGGCGCATTTTTTCCCTGCCTTCCTTGTCTTCCCTTTTGATTCCCAGGGTGCTGAGCCTGCGGGCGCCATGTTCATGCTTGCGCTGATCCAGTTCAGCCGGCCAGCTTGTAGGCACAGGGATATCGGGGCTGGTGGGAGCATTACTTTTAGCCAATTCCAGGAGCTTTTGTGACAATTGTTCTTTCTTTTTGCCGGTAACCACGGCCATTTCCCAGGGCTGGGTGCCCATGTAGGTGGGGCTGTTGCTCGCAGCCTCGATTATTTCCTGCATTACTTTCCAGGGGATGGTGTCGGGCTTAAAAGCGCGGTAACTCTGCCTACTTCTTATGTTTTCCATGGTTTCCATTAATATTACCTCCATACTAGTTTTTATTTATTATTCAATGCCTCAGCGAAAATACCTGCTAATACATTGGGAAACTGTCAAATTAGCATGGGTATCAGCGCATATAGGATAGCCAAGGAAACTAAGATTCCTGCAACAAGAATTTCTGAGATAATAAAGGAAATAGACGCATTAGTGCAGATAATGCTCTTCGCTTTGGAAAATCTTTTGGCAATACGCCAAAAATTAAATAACAGTATTGTTTAAGCAGCAGGCGAACAAATAAAAAGCCCTGCCTTTGTAAGACAGGGCTCTAGTAAATTGAGGGATAACCCGCAATTAATCCACGACATCCATGATTTTACCACAGCAGATAGGGATTACCTCACCTGCTTTTAGATTTATCAACTT
>SKPU01000155.1 GCA_007119335.1 Syntrophomonadaceae bacterium | reverse complement strand
TTTTCCACAGGAGCGAGCAAAAGGCTCAAGAGCTGCAGAGCGGAATTCACGCTGTTTGCGGTTAAATTATCGGCTGAAGACGGTAATGGCGATCATTTTCTATTTTCATCAAGATCTTTGGTTAAGCAGGCAATGTAAAACCACCAGGTATTTTGCCTGGTGGCTTTGCAGCAAATTGAGTACATGGCCATATAAACAAGCTTTTATCAAAAAGAGTATTCTGCTATTACTGTGGCCCTGATTTGGACTTCTTCTGGCTCTATAGGGGTTGGTGCGGCCTGGTCGGCAACTTCTTCAGCCACTTCCGGTACTTGACGGAAAGGTGTATACTCCGTTCTTTCTTCCTGGATGCTATGCAGGCCTATTATTGTTTCACCTGCACTTTCTGCTATAGCTTCGGCTTTTTTAAGAGCTTGTTCCGTCGCCCCTTTAAGGGCCTGCATTTTTAAATCCTGGGGATCTTCTAATTCGAAATTGATATAGTTCACCTGGTTTGCCCCGGCTTCTACTGCTAGATCAATTATTTCTCCAACCTCCTCAATTTGAGAAGTGGAGATCATTATTTCGTTGTTGGCCCGGTAATAAATTATTGCCTCCGGTTCCTCCGGCGTATCAGGTTCCGGTCTATCCGGCACCGGGCGTTCTTCAGGTCGTTCGCGGTGGCTGCGCAAACGGTACGATCCGGTTTTTATATCTTCTTCGGTCAGGCCGTATTCAAGCAAGGCTTCCCGTACCTCATTAGCCAGCCTTGCATTCTCTTCCACTGCCTCATCTGCAGAACGACTTTGGGTTTCTACTTCCACACTAAGTTTAGCCAGATCAGGCCCAGCGGTTAGTTCCGCTTCCCCGTAGGTTTGGATAACCTGCTGCTTTTCACCATTACCTGCCGTGTTGTCCTGGGGTTCTGCGCATCCGCCAACCAGCATGGCCAGAATCAGCAAAACAGCAGAACCGATCAGTAGCTTTTTACTGCGCATAACTTAAAACCTCCAATCAATAGTAGTGATTCATGTTGAGCTTATAGACCCTTGAAATCCCAAAAACTCTTTACTTCCCTAAAAGCGGGTCCAATATTCCTGTAAATAGATCCGTCTCTATTAATACTTAAGCCGGTTTTTGGGTTTCTGATCTTGAGACAAACCCGGGCTACTGATAGTTCCAATTATTTTGGCCGCCACTAAATTTTGAAACAGCGGAAATCATTATTTTACTGACCAACCTTGTTGATCCGGGAGCTCTCATTTATGATAGAAAATATTGCAATATTGGAATAATTGCGGCATAATATAGGCAAGGTCAACTCAATGGTTGCCGATTGATTTTAAAGGGTCGCCTGATGGTTGAATCAAAGAAGGGGGTAATAAAATGCAAAAGCATCTTTATAAAGCAATATTTCGCTCTATCAAGGGGGCGCCATTTGCAGTGACTTACTGGGATGGCCAAACTGATGTATATGGAACTGTTGGTAATGAAGAACCGCCTGTGAGGGTGATTTTTAATGAAGAAATTAACCTGCGTGATATGCTTCATGAACCTGAAGTCAGGTTTGGTGAAGCCTACATGGATCAAAAGATTGATTTTGAAGGTGATCTAAGAGTTCTTTTCAGATTGCTGGTTCAAAATGAAGTGTTATTGAAGAAAGATGCTAATAAAGAAGGGCTTCTGCAGCGTTTTATGAAATGCCAAAGAGAAACACCTGCACAGGAGCAGATCGAAAATGTGCAGTATCATTACGATCTGGGTAATGACTTTTTCAAATTATGGCTTGATAAAACGATGAGCTATTCCTGCGCCTATTTTAAAACACCCGAAGATAGCCTTGAACAGGCCCAGTTGCAAAAAATTGATCATTCCCTGCGGAAAATGCAATTAAAAAAGGGGGAAACTTTGCTTGATATCGGCAGCGGCTGGGGTTGGTTGATTATCAAAGCTGCCCGGGAGTATGGGGTAAAAGCACTGGGTATTACCTTGAGCAAAGAACAGGAGGAGGAGACGAAACAGCGGATTAAGGATGAGGGTCTGGAAGATCAGGTCGAAGTGCGTCAGGCCGACTATCGCGATTTAGCCGTAGAAGGGCATAGTTTTGATAAAATCGTCAGCTTAGGCATGTTTGAACATGTCGGTAAGCAGTATATCCCCACTTATTTCTTTTGCCTGAAGAAATTGTTGAAATCGCAGGGGCTTTCCCTGCTGCATACCCTTACCCGTCCAGTCGAATCACCCTCTAATCCTTGGCTGGAAAAGTATATCTTTCCATGGGGTTATATCCCTTCCCTGCGGGAAGTGGTTTGGGCCCTGCCCGAGCACTGTTTCCACCTTCTTGATGTCGAGAGTCTGCGCATGCATTATGTTAAGACTACGGATTGCTGGGCTGATAATTTTGAAAAAGTGGCTAAGCAGGTCGAAGAAAAATACGGGGAGAGATTTGTACGCATGTGGCGCCTTTATCTGTTGGGGTGTGCCGCATCTTTTCGCTGCAGTGGATTAGATTTACACCAACTAGTTTTTAGTAAAAACCTCTGCAATGATCTGCCTTTGACCAGGGATGGCCTGTATAATTAAAGCCTCTACCGCAAAAAGATTTGCAATATACCTTGTTATTTATCCTGGCTCGTGATATCATTTAATTTGAACAAAGTCCTGTATGGCAGGACTATTTATAGGAGGTTTTTTTAGATGCAAGGTAAAGTTAAGTGGTTTAACCCTGACAAAGGGTACGGTTTCATCGAAAAAGAAGATGGCGATGGAGATGTATTTGTACATTTTTCGGCAATTGAAGAGGAAGGCTTCAAGACATTAGAAGAAGGTCAAGATGTTCAATTTGAAATTGTCGAAGCGGACCGTGGGCCGCAGGCAACAAACGTAGAAAAATTATAAAATCTCGTTTATCCTGACTGAACGATAGAACAGTAGCCCATATTAATAGCCGGCGCTAAAGGCCGGCTATTAAATATTAAGGTATCGTTTTTTATTATCATTAACTGGTGGGTTTACCTTCCGGAATTACCGGGATTGCCACCTGAATTTCCGGGAGTGCTACTCTTGCCAGGGGTATTATCGGAGCTCCTGGTATTGTTAACTCCTTTGGCTGCTTCAGAAACTTCTTCGCCGAGATCTATATCATCGTCCCGGGCGCGATCTGCTACTGCTTGACCAAATTCACTGCCATCTTCCGGGGTATGGTCACCACCGGTCAGTTTCTCATGAACTGCCTCTGCAACCTCTGATCGTTTGTTCCCATTCTCATCATTATTATCTGCACCAGCGTTTTTCCGGGCCGCTTCAGAAACTTCTTTGCCGAGATCTATATCCTTGTCCTGGGCTCTTTCAGAAACGGCTGCACCGAATTCTTCCCCATCATCAGGAGTTATCTCGTCATCACCACTTAAAGCTTTGTGGACCTCCTTTCCATAGACAGACTCTGCGGCACTTTCAACTTCCACAGTTTCTGCATTTACACCAAACAAATCACCCTGGGGAGTATACTCGGCAAGTACAAAACCGCCCCCGGTTAGAAGTAGAGCTATTACAGCGATCAATATTTTCTTACGCATCTAGCAGTAAGCCTCCTTTTGGACTCAAACTAAGTAATCATAATCCCTGCCAGATTAAAAAATCCTTACCCGGCAGCCTGGCGATCATGGCTCGTTAAGGAGCTTTAGACCCATAGCTTTGCGATCCTTCCTTTCGAAAGGGTTGCCCTTATCAATCAGGATTAATCACTATCAATATTGATTAAAGATTATCGCAAATTGTATTGATTGTCAATGGCAACTTTGAGCGGATAGGATTCGTTTGTGAGCATTTTAAGCTATGGCACTATTTCTATGATGAGAAATGAGCATCATCTTTATGGGGGGATTACTAATGCGGCAGGGCATGGCAATTGAATCAAGAAAGGCTAGGGAATGATTAAAACCGGATTATTCTAGTGGAAAACAGGGTATAATAATGTTATGTTTGTAAAAATAGGGGAGGGACATTGATGAGTATTCACGGGTTAATTGATAATCTTGCAGTAGGCCTGGGCGCGAAATTCATGCCCAAGTATTTTCGTGAAGGCATTGAATCTCAAAGTATTGAAGAGAATTTGAAAAATGTTATTCTTGAAATGCCAGAAATTAGCGGGAAAGGCGATTACGAAGTGCGAGCCTCCACTCTGGTCGGCGAGCTGTATCCAGCCTTTCGCTTGGCTCAGTGGGTTGGAGAAGAGCATCCTGTAATTATCTATCATCATGGAGCTAGTGAGATCCCTTTTGATTACGGATTTAATAAGATTTTTCCCTATAAGGATAAAAATATTCCAGCCAATCTTTTACTGATCAGGGCTCCGTTTCACCAAAATATGAAAGATTTCCAGCGGGGTATTCGCACGCTATCTAATTTAGTAGCCATGCTTGCTGTTTCCGTTTCCCTGATTGAGAAGCTTGTACAATATGGCAGGAAAGCAT
>SKPU01000186.1 GCA_007119335.1 Syntrophomonadaceae bacterium | reverse complement strand
TTTACGCGACGGTGAACAAACCCCCGGAGCCCGCCTTAATTATGATGAAAAGGTAGAGGTGGCCCGCCAGTTAGCTCGACTGGGGGCAGATATTATTGAAGCCGGTTTTCCGGTGTCCTCACCCGGCGAAACTAATGCTGTTCGATCTATTGCCAGAGAGATTAAAGGACCGACGATATGCGCACTGGCCAGGGCTCTTCAGGGTGATATTGATATTGCGTGGGATGCCATAAAAGATGCTGAAAAGCCTCGCCTCCATGTGTTCCTTGGTGCTTCTGATATTCATATGAAGGCTAAGCTTAAAAAGGAACCGCACCAAATTTTGGAGCAGGGTGTTGAAGCCGTTAAATATGCTCGACGGTTTACAGACAATATTGAGTATTCACCGGAGGATGCCACCCGGGCATCTGAAGAATTTTTATATGAGTTGATTGAAGCAGTAATCAAGGCAGGAGCTTCAGTCATTAATATCCCTGATACCGTAGGATATGCTGTCCCAGAAGAGTTTGGAGCGATGATCCGTCGTTTAAAGGAAAATGTCCCCGGTTTGGACAAGGCAATGCTTAGTGTGCACTGTCATAATGATCTCGGACTGGCCGTGGCAAATTCCCTGGAAGCTATTAAGAATGGAGCGCGTCAGGTAGAGTGTAATATTAATGGTATTGGTGAACGTGCCGGCAATGCTTCTTTAGAGGAAATAGCAGTTGCACTACGGATCAGGCAGAATTACTTTTCTTACTATACTAATTTAAACTTTTCCGAGATCTATCGAACCAGCCGCCTGGTCAGCAAGTTGACCGGCATTGCGGTTCCTTCCAGTAAAGCAGTAGTCGGTCTTAATGCATTTTCGCACTCCTCAGGAATTCACCAGGATGGGATATTGAAAAACAGGGAAACTTACGAAATTATTGATGCAGATTTGATTGGTGGTTCGGCAGCCCAAATGTGCCTTACCGCCCGTTCGGGAAGGCATGCCGTTCTTGATCAGCTCAATAAGCTGGGGTTCTCGCTTAACAATCAACAGCTCGAGATCATTTATAATCATTTTGTCAGCCTGGCTGACAAAAAGAAAGAAGTCTATCCGGAAGACCTCGAAGCTCTTGTTCTTGATCACCTATCTGCTACCGAACCACGATACAGGCTTGATTATTTGCAGACGGTCAGTGGCTCCAAGAGTGTTCCCGCAGCTGTTATTCGCCTGATCAAACAGGATGAGAGCATAATTGAAGAAGTTGCAGTTGGCTCAGGGCCGATTGATGCTGCTTACAATGCTATTAACAAGATAACCGGCTTGAATATCGGACTTGAAAAATATATGATCAATGCGGTCACCCAGGGTCGTGATGCGCTTGGTGAAGTCCAGGTCAATATGTCATACCAGGATAGAACTATCACCGGCCGCGGCTCAAGCACTGATATTATTGAAGCCAGTGTAAAAGCTTATCTAAATGGTCTTAACAAATTACTCAAAGTGAATGGCAATAGCTAAGGTTATAGGTTAAGCATATTAAAATTGAGCAAACAATAGTTTGCCGCTTAAATTATATAGTGCTATAATTGGTGCAGAATTCTAAATCGAAAGGGTGATTGTTTGGAGACTCTCACTGATAAGCAAAAAAGGATCATGGAGTTTATTGAACAAGAAGTTTCCCTCTGGAACTATCCTCCTTCGGTTCGAGAAATCTGTAAAGCCCTGGGGATTAGTTCTACGGCCACCGTGCATGGTCACCTTGATACCCTGGAAAGTAAAGGTTATATTACGAGGATGAAAACGAAGCCGAGGGCTATTAAACTTTTGAAGAGTACCGAGGGCGATATCCTGGCTGAATCTGAACAAAAGTGCACTTTTGCACCCCTGGTAGGGAGAATTACTGCCGGACAGCCAATCCTTGCTGAAGAAAACAGGGAAGGTTATTTTCCGGTGCCTACAGCAATTTCAGCCGATGGGGGTTGCTTTGTACTGAAGGTTTCCGGGGAAAGCATGATCGGAGCCGGTATCAGTGATGGTGATTATGTCATAGTCAGGCAGCAGCAGTCTGCCGAGAATGGTGAAATTGTTGCTGTTTTGATGGGCGATGAGGCGACAGTAAAACGCCTCTACTATGAGAAAGATGGTTACCTCCTGCAGCCCGAGAATGATTCATACGAACCGATTCGGATCAGTGAAATTGATATTCTCGGTAAAATAATCGGCCTGTTTCGCAGGATGTAAACAAACCGGGTTATCAAGACTAAAGGTTACCCGGATTGATTGTTAGGCGAGCTGGTAAAGGGCTCGAGTTTGGCAGCTAGTTTTGAATCAACAGCTGCTACTATTTCAATGTGTTCAGGTTTTGACTCGATACTTTGCACATTACCATGTTCCTGTAATTCAGCATAGAGTTTGCCTTCACTGTAGGGCAGATAGATTTTTATATTCCATTGCTGTTTATGAACAAATGCGGCGATGGAATTTCGTAATTCAGGCAGACCTTCCCCTGTAGCTGCGGAAATAAAAGCTGCTTCCGGAAATTCACGAACCAGAAATGATCTTTCTGAGCTTTCTTCGACAAGATCAATCTTATTAAAAACCAGCATTTCGCGCCGGTGATGTTCCTCGTCAATGGCAGAAAGGTGATCACGGACCACTTTTATCTGGTTCAAATAGTCGGGGTGGCTTAAATCGACCACATGGAGCAAAAGATCGGCAGCAAGCAGCTCTTCCAGGGTAGCCTGAAATGCGGCAATAAGTTGCCTGGGCAGTTTTTCAATAAATCCAACGGTATCTGTAAATAAAACCTCGGTATTTCCATTGATGTTGCCGCGGCGGACGGTAGGGTCTAAAGTGGCAAATAATTTATCTTCGGTGTATAGATCAGCGCCGGTCAAAGCATTAAGCAGGGTTGATTTGCCCGCATTGGTATAGCCGACCAGGCTTATTACACTGCAGCGGTTGCGTTCACGGCGTTCTCTGTGCAGTGCCCTGTGTTTTCGCAAAGCCTTAATTTCCTTATTTAGATCACTGATTCGGCGCCGGATGACTCGTCTGTCCACTTCCAGCTGGGTTTCCCCCGGTCCCCTCGTTCCAATTCCACCACCCAGGCGCGACAACTGGTTACCCAGCCCAATCAACCTTGGTAAGAGATAATTCATCTGGGCCAGCTCTACCTGCAATTTACCCTCCTTGGAAAGCGCCCGGCGTGCAAAAATATCCAAAATCAGGGCAGTGCGGTCGATCACTTTAGCATCGATAACCTGATCAAGGTTGCGGATTTGGGATGGAGAAAGCTCATCATTAAAAATGACCATATCAGCTTCATGCAGTTCGGCTAATCTGGCAATTTCTTCGGTTTTTCCTCTTCCTATATAGTAAGCACGATCAGGAGCACTTCTTTTTTGGATGACCTTATCCAGGACTTTTGCTCCTGCAGTATCAGTGAGTAGAGTTAATTCTTCCATTGAACGTTCAATATCTTCACCGGGTTGATTGGTGTCGAGCCCAACCAGAATTGCATTTTCCAGAATCAGTATGAAAAACCTCACTCTCTAGATTGAAAGTATAGTAAGAAATCTGATGAAGTACTGTAAGATAAGGCACTTAATAGCAGTGCCTTATCTTGATTACATCTGGATTAGAAGACAATCAGAACTATAAATAATCAAACAGAAATAGTTAAAACTTAACAGTTATTCAAGCTTACAAATTATCACTATTCAGCGTTTGCAGCCTCGCCTTCCTCTATTTCTCCCTCCGTTGATCGCAGGCTGACATTGCGTATCGGGATAATTGTTGAGACCGCATGCTTATAAACAAGCTGCTGCTTTCCTTCTACTTCGAGCAGCAGTGTGAAGTTATCAAAGCTCCGGACAGCCCCCTTGATTTGATAGCCATTTACTAAAAATACTGTGCTTAACATGTTTTCTTTACGGATCTGGTTTAGAAAAGTGTCTTGCAAATTGAACGCGCTTTTCATATGTCGGGCTCCTTCCTATTTTATATCTAGTTCTTACATTGTTTATTATTCGCCCGCTAAGGGGCAATGTCCTTCACTTTAAAGCAAATATTTTCTGTTAAATTATTAAAATCCTTAATTTCTGTGATATCTATCCATTCTATAGCTTTGTCGCGGCGAAACCAGGTTAACTGACGCTTGGCTAAATTGCGGGTCTGTTTCTTTATTTCTTCTTTTGCTTCTTCAAACCCCATTTTCCCTTCTAAGTATGCAAGCAGCTGCCGGTAACCGAGCACCTTCATTCCAGGGTCGTTTGCGCTGTAACCCTGCCTGGCTAGGCTGCGCACTTCCTCGGGGAAACCATGTCTGAACATCATTTCAACCCGTTTTTCAATTCTTTCGTAAAGAGCTTCCCGATCCATATCCAGGCCGAAGATAAGGGTTTTATAGGGTATGCTTTGTTGCCTGGATTCTGTGTTCGTTACCTGCCTTGAAATTGGTTTGCCTTCCAGGGTGTAAACTTCA
>SKPU01000226.1 GCA_007119335.1 Syntrophomonadaceae bacterium | reverse complement strand
TCCGCTTTTTTTTCAGGGTCTATTTTTTTCCCTTTAATCCAGGTTCCTTCATCAATTGTGCCCTCCGGGTTAATTATTTTACCCTCTCCGTGGGGCTGGTCATTTCTCCATTCACCTTCATATATTTTGCCATCGGGAAAATACATGGTGCCCCAGCCGTGTCGTTTGCCGTACCTGTAGTTACCGGTATATTTACGGTCATCCGGAAAGTCTAACTCGATATTGTTCCCGTGGGGGCGGCCTTTTTCAAAAGTGCCTTTCAATTTACGTCCATCAGGGAAAGTAAAGGTTCCTGTTCCGTGGGCCATGCCTTTTAAGATTTCTCCAACGTACTCTGAACCGTCAGGCATGGACATGATACATGTTCCATCATTATCCTGTCGGACAATTTTTCCTCCTTTACCGCTATCTGCAGACATTACTAAACCCCTTTGTTGATAATTTTTTGTCCAGCTTAACTAAATAATCTATGATTAAAAGTTCTTTCTTCAGCCCTCAGATCCTTCCTGCATATCACCTATAAGCCCCCGGTTTAATTTTACCGGGGGCCAGGTTAAGGAGATGTTTATAAGATATATTTCTGGTTGTTCTACTCTAAATCTGAGATACCCAGGGCATGCTGCATGACCAGGGTGGCATCTAGCACATCTATAACCCCGTCTTCATTAATGTCTGCTCTTTCCAGCATGTTTTCATCTAGTTCATCTAATTGCAAGACGTGCTGAAGGAGTAAAACCACGTCTAACACATTAACTAGATCATCCTCGTTTAGATCACCGCGAAGAGGTTTCAAATCTTGATCAGTGTTCTCTTCTATCGTTTTGTTAGAAGCTGCTTTAACCTTTACCTCTGCAGAAGCTTCTTTTCCGCTATCTACTGCTCTGACCACAATAGTGGCAGTTCCGCTTTTAAATGCGCTTACAACCCCGTTCGCATCTACTGCAGCCAGCTTTGGATTGCTGCTGGACCAAACCAGTGACGGCTCAGAGTTGTCTTCAGAAACTGCTTCAGCGATTAATGCTTCTCTTTCGCCTTCTTCCAGGATTATTTTATCCTTATTTAGGGTAAGCGAAACAATCTGATCATTTTCCTGTTCCTGGCCCAGGCGGATCCATTTTTCGATGACAGCCTGGTTTTGATCATTGAAGTGGGGCCCCCCGCTAAAATAACCGGGGGAAGAAAAGGCATGAATAGCTACCACCCGGTAAGTATCAGCCTGTTGATTGTAGGCCAATACCGGGCTGCCGCTATTGCCCCCGCTTGTATAGGCATCATAAAACAGGAGGTGTTCATTATGATAGATAATCTCTCCATCTGATTGCCACATATCTAAGGTGTCAATACCCTGAACAACGCCTGGGTAGCCAATAACACTTAGCTTAGCAGGTAGATGGTTAAATTCCAGGGGAATGAAAGTGGAAATATCATAAAATGGTTCATCAAAGAAAAGCGCTGCGTAATCATATTTAACCGAGCTATCTTTGTCATTTTCGTATTCAAAATATGTTTCATCGATCATTACATCAGTCGGGCTTAATGTGGAAAAGGGTTTGATTTTGTTTGGCCAATCATCCTCATATGTACCTGGTGCAAATTCGATCTTGTCATACCATCCACCAATTTCTGAGGAGTAAATATTGTGGGCATTGGTCAAAGCCAGCCTTGGACTAACCAAAAAAGCAGTGCTTCTCATGTAACTGGAAGGAAAGCTTACATCTAGCAAGCCAATATTGTTATAGGGATAAGTTGCTGTTTTACTCTGATCTATAATTTTCCGGTTATCTTCAATTTCATCGAGTTCGGTGGACGGCCAATTGGTTATTTCATTTTGGTGACTCTGTTTTTCCCACTGTTTCGATGCTTTTAATAGTGAAAATGCTTCTTTGGAAGTGAGAGCTTTAGCATAGGGTTTAAGCTGATAAATATATATTGAATTTTGGTCAGGGTCTTTATATTCATTCCATTTGTAGAACTTGTGATCGATGATTTGGATTATCTGCTTGTAACCGGATGGCCGTTCTTTTTCAGGGGGACAGTCGGAAACGCTTAAATTGCCGCCGGCAACTTCAGCATGGTCAGTTGTCCCGGGCGTCGGTGAAAAAGCTGCAACAGTTAAGTTGATCATGAAAATAATTAAAATAACTGCTGATATGACAGGAAAATAAAGAAGTTTCCTAGATAACTTCATTAAGTATAAACCTTCCTCGTTATTTCAAGACATCAAAATGTTTGAGTAATTAACTGTGCTAATTATAGCAATATTTTTACATAAGAGTCAAGTTGTGTTTCGACCATTTCTATACTTTTTAGGTTATGCTCAATGTATTTTATGTTATAATCCCCAATAAAGAGAATGCCATTAACCTAAAGGAGCTTAATTCATATGAAAAAGAAGCGAATATTTTGGGCTGGATTATTCTTCTTCATGATCCTTGCTGCATTTGTGATTCCCTTTACCCCTTTGTTGAGCGATTTGAGCAGGGTTTATGGCGCGTTTCTTTTTTGGAACATTTTTGCCCTGATTGTAATTGCCTGTCTTGGGATTATCACCTCGAAATGGAGGGATCAAAGTTGAGTGCTACTACTATTTACCTGGCGTTATTCCTATATTTTATTGTAGGCAGTATTATTGCCCGTCATGCAGGCAGAAAGATGGGTGGAGGAGTCAATGAATATTTTCTGGCCGGTAGATCTCTGGGGGGTGTTGTGGCCGCTTTAACTTACAGTGCGACCACCTACAGCGCTTTTATGTTAGTCGGTCTGGCCGGTTTTACCTATATTGGGGGCGTTGGTGCACTCGGTTTTGAACTAATTTATCTTTCCGGTTTGGTCCTGGTCGCATTTTTTGGGCCGCGCCTCTGGTTGGTTGGAAAACGCTACAATTATTTAACACCAACTGAAATGTTAGGTGATCGCTATCAGAGCAAAGCTGTAGCTATAGTGTCAGCTGTGGCGGCTGTAATTTTTTTAATTCCCTACAGTGCGGTACAGTTGATCGGGATTGGTGCCCTGGTTGAGGGTATATCAGGAGGGGCGGTTCCCTTCCTGGCCGGTGTGGGGATTGCAGCAGTGATTGCAGTTTACTGGACCTGGACGGGGGGCTTACGGGCGGTGGCCTGGACTGATTCCCTGCAGGCTGCAGTCATGCTTATTGTGGCAGTTTTATCAGTAGTTTTTATTGCTTACCGCGGTTTTGGCGGTTTCGGCAATCTTTTCACCGCACTTGAGACCCAGTATCCGGCCTGGCTTACAGTTCCAGGCCCCGGGTTTTTTAATATTCATGCCTTTATCGGTCTGACCTTGCCCTGGTTTTTCTTTTCGCTTTCTAATCCCCAGGTCAGCCAGCGTCTTTTTATGCCTCGTTCGCTGGCGCAGATGCGTATCATGGTCATGGGTTTTCTGATTTTCGGCTTTATTTATACTCTGGTTTCAATTTTATGGGGCTTTTCAGCACGTCTGCTCCTGCCGGATTTAGAAGTGGCGGACGCGGCCACTCCCGCTTTACTGGGTCTGGATATTGTTCCGACCTCTGTTGCCCTGCTGGTTATGCTGGGCATTAGTGCTGCAGCAGTTTCCACCGTCAATTCAATCATCCTCACTCTTTCATCCATGATCACCCGTGATGTTTTTAAAAATATCAGGGAGGATTCCATCGAGCACCGGGAATTATTAGTGGGCAGGATATTTGTCCCGTTATTTACAGTATTGATTCTTGGTTTTGCCACCCTGCGCCTTGACCTGATTGCTGCTTTGTCGGTTGCATCATCAGCTGGTTTGCTGGTGATGGTGCCTGCATTGATCGGGGCTTTCTTCTGGAAAAGAGGCACTGCCCCGGCTGTTATTTTAAGTGTTATCGGGGGAGGAATTGTTGCTACGGTTCTCCAATATAGCGGTTTAAGGCCCTTTGGCTTTTGGCCGGGGGTCTGGAGCGGTTTGATCTCCACTATTCTTTTTGTGGGAGTCAGTTTGCTGACCAGGGCCCCTGAAAATAAAGCTGAAGAATTTATAGGCTATCTACAGGAAGAATTAGATCGTAAAGAGGTCTTATAATTTGCGGCAGCAAAAAAATTGATTCTATTTTAACTTGTCAAGCTTTGAGGTCGATCAATGCAAAAGTTGGGAGCAAAACTAAAGACAACCGCGAAAAAAGAAAAAGCACTGGAGGATATCCTGAATGGCTTTGAAAGTGTGCTTGTTGCATTCTCCGGGGGCGTGGATAGTACTTACCTGCTTTACAAAGCGGTCCGTATCTTGGGAGAGGACAGGGTTTTGGCGGTCACTATTGATTCGCCGCTAGTTCCTTTTGAAGAAATAGAAGCTGCTAAAGAGCTAGCGCAAAGATTAAAAGTAAAACATCTATCGTTTAAGATAGATCTTCTGAGCAGCCGAGAATTAAGTAAAAATTTTCCGGAAAGATACAATATTTGCAAGAAAATGATTTATAAAGATTCATTGGACCTAGCTGAAAAGCATGGTTGCAAGGTAGTGCTGGATGGTTCAAATTTTGATGACAGATCTGTT
>SKPU01000153.1 GCA_007119335.1 Syntrophomonadaceae bacterium | reverse complement strand
TGTGTAAAAGAAGTCCTTGGCAAAAACTCGAGAAACCATGAAGATTTAATTCCCATCTTACAGCAAGTCCAGGGAAAGCTGGGCTTTCTGCCCGCCCTGGCTATGGAAAAGATAGCAGAAGGGGTTGAAGTGCCTGCTGCCGATGTCTACGGACTGGCTACTTTCTACAATCAATTCCGCCTCAATCCTCCCGGCAAACACCAGGTTAAAGTCTGTCTTGGAACGGCTTGCTATATGGTCGGGGGCGATATTACACTTGAATCGTTTGAACGGCGGATGGAAATTAATGAAGGAGAAACAAGTTCTGACCGGCTTTATAGCCTTGACCGGGTGGCTTGTGTTGGCTGCTGCAGCCTGGCCCCGGTAGTGGTGGTTGATGATCAGGTAGAAGGCAAGGTTACCCCGACCAGGGTTGACGGAATTATGCTCTCGTTTGATGAAGCAAACAATGAAGAGTCAAATGATGATAATTCAGAGCTGGAGGTGGGCGACAACAATGGGGAAAGCTAATCCGCAGCAGCTTTATGAAACTATGCGTGATCAAGCCAATCAATCGGTCCAATCAAGAGGGGAAAAACCGCAAGTTCTGATCGGCACTGCCACCTGCGGCCTGGCAGCAGGAGCTGATCAGGTCAAGGAAGATTTTATCCGTGAAATAGAAGCTAAGGGTCTTGATGCTGAAGTTATAGAAGTGGGTTGTATCGGGCATTGCTATGCAGAACCGCTTGCTGTGATTAACAAGCCCGGCCATCCGGCTGTTTGCTATGGATATCTTGACGAAGGGCTTGTCCACCGCCTGGTGGAAGATTTTCTGGACGGAGACGATCCGTCTTATGAGTATGCCCTGGCCGCACTGGACCGTAATGATGTATTTCCAACCTTTGAAGATTTTCCGCGGGGCATATATGAAGATAAGATGATCCTGGGAAACTGCGGCCATTCAGATTTTAAAAATATTGACGATTACATCGCTGCTGAAGGTTATAGCGCTCTGGCGGCAGCCTTGTCCAAAAAACCGGAAGAGGTGCTCAAAGCAGTAAAAGATGCTAATCTGCGGGGTCGCGGTGGAGCAGGTTTTCCGGCCGGTGACAAGTGGGAAGCCTGTGTTAATGTCGATGCAGATGAAAAGTACGTGATTTGTAATGCTGATGAGGGTGACCCTGGAGCTTTTATGGATCGCAGTATACTGGAGTCAGATCCCCACCGTGTGATTGAAGGGATGATTCTTTGTGCCTATGCTATTGACGTCCGACAGGGGTACCTCTACATCCGCGCTGAATACCCGCTGGCCGTTAAGCATGTTCGCGAAGCGATCGAGCAGGCCCGTGGAAAAGGGTTTCTTGGTTCCTCGGTCCTGGGCACTGATTTTGGATTTGACCTTGATATCTTTCAGGGTTCGGGAGCCTTTATTTGCGGTGAAGCAACTGCCCTGGTTAACTCCATGGAAGGTAAAATGGGTTTACCGGAAAGCAGACCACCCCGCCTGGTTCAGGAAGGTTTCCGCAGCAAGCCTACGGTGTTGAATAATGTTAAAACTTTTGCTTATGTTCCTTTGATCGTTAATCGGGGAGCAGCATGGTTTCAAGAAACCGGTACTCCGGAAAGTCCGGGAACTGCAGTTTTTTCACTGGTCGGCAAAATTAATCAGACCGGACTGGTTGAAGTGCCGATGGGAACAACCCTGAGGCAATTGATCGAAGAAGTAGGCGGTGGTTTGCCTAATGAAAGGGAGTTTAAAGCCGTCCAGATCGGTGGACCTTCCGGGGGCTGCCTGCCCGAGTCAGCTCTTGATGTTCCTATTGATTTCGACTCTTTGCACGAAGCCGGTGCGATCATGGGTTCAGGTGGTTTGGTTGTCATGGATCAAGATGATTGTATGGTTGCGGTAGCCCGTTATTTTCTTGAATTTACCCAGCACGAATCCTGTGGTAAATGTACTTTTTGCCGGTTGGGGACCAAGCATATGCTTGATATACTAACCGGGATTACACGAGGCGAAGGTGACAGTGATACCCTTAACATGCTGGAAGAACTTGCTGAAGATATCTGTGATGGTTCACTGTGCAACCTGGGACGAACTGCTCCTAATCCGGTATTAACAACTTTGAGATACTTTCGTGATGAATACCAGGCCCATATTGAAGAGGGGCGTTGTCCGGCCCTGGTCTGCCGTGATTTGATCTTGTACTATATTGAACCCCCCAAATGCAGCAAACTCTGTAATGTTTGTGTGGGTAGTTGCCCAACGGAAGCTATTTTTACCAGGGATGACGGTTTAAAAGAAATTGATCAGGATAAATGCGTGAAGTGCGATAATTGCCGTAAAGCATGTCCGGCTGAATATGACGCGGTAGCTAAACTGTCTCCTCCAATTTTGCCTGCAGAAAAGGAGAAGAGTCCAAAATGAGCAAAACAATAACTATCACTATTGATGGTCACCCAATTGAAACCCGGTCCGGCGAAAAAATACTCTGGGTGGCCCTTGAGAATGATATTTACATTCCTCATCTCTGTGCAATTAAAGAAGAAGGTAGACCGAACAGTTCTTGCCGTCTTTGCTTTGTTGAAATAGAAGGGCTGTCCAACCCGGTTACCGCCTGTAGTAAAGGTGCTGAAGATGGCCTGGTTGTTAAAACCAGAACTGAGCGGGTGGACCGACTGGTTAAAACCGCGTTTGAGCTGATCCTTTCCGATCACAATCTAAAATGTCGCGAATGCCCGGCTAATCGTAATTGCGTTTTGCAAAAGATTGCCAAAGAACGGGGTCTTAAGTTGCGGAGACAGCGGTTTGCACCGCTTAACAGGACCTTTGAAATTGATGAAAGTCCGGCTGAATTTGCATTTGATCGCAGTCGCTGTGTGCTATGCGGTCAGTGTGTCTGGGCGGATCGGGTAGAAGCCAAAGTAGGGGCGATCGGGTTTACTAACCGAGGCATTAATCGTGTGGTAAGCACATTTAATGATCTTTCGCTGGCCGAGTCGATTTGTACTGAGTGCACCCTGTGTGTCGATGTCTGTCCGGTCGGTGCACTTTATTACAAGAAGGGCCAGGAGTCCTGAAATCAAAGGGTTTTTTTTACAAGTTCATCCACATGTGCTATAATGAAACCAAGTTTCCCACATCAGTGAGAGACAAATAATTTGCAGGAGTTGATTATGTTATGCCCGGATTAATTGCCGTGTTCGGCGAAAATGAAGATACGGCTGATATGGATCCGCTGATAGAAAAAGTTAAGTTTAGAGGGATCTGCAGGCAAAAAGATTGTGATAAAGACTGTCAGGATATGGCTGTTTTGAACAGTGTCTCACTAAATTATGATAAAGATTCATCTGCAGCTTTAGATGGTTATATAGTGTTTTCGGAAGAGGAAGGGGATTCCCTGCAAGGCAGTGAGGCCGAAAATAAGCTTGTAGAAATGATAAAAAAAGAAGGGCTTTCCTGTTTTGAAAACATTGAAGGGGAGTTTGCTCTCGCTTATTTTGGGGATGATGGTAGCTGTTTGATTGCCAGGGATCCATTTGGAGTGAAGCCACTCTATTACACAATTAAGGATAAAGTTCTTTATGTTGCTCCGGAAATTAAAGCTTTGATTGATCTTGACAGTACGATCAAGGAAGCGCCTCCCGGGAGTTATTATGAAAAAGGTAAAGGTTGGATCAGGTATTATAATTTACCCAAGGTCTTTAAACAGAATGACCTGTCCCTGGAAAAAGCGGAAGAAAAAATGCGTCATTTGCTCTGGCTTGCTGTAGAAGAGCGAATGACCAACGTGGAAAATCTCGGAGTATATTTAAGCGGTGGTCTGGACAGCAGCGTAGTTGCCGCCCTGGCTTCTGAGATATCGCCAGAGCCTATCAATACTTATACAGTCGGAGTCAAGGGCAGTCAAGATGTCGAGTATGCCGCTTTGGTCGCTGAGCGGATCGGTTCAATACCCCATGTCTATACTTATGATTTAGATGACATGCTGGAGGTTTTGCCTTCCGTTATATATCATCTTGAGTCTTTCGACTGTGCTTATGTTCGTTCGTCGATTCCAAACTATATTGCAGCCCGCGAAGCTGCTGCGGACGGACGGAGTGTTATGCTGACCGGAGAAGGGTCAGATGAAATTTTTGCCGGCTACAGTTATCTTAAAACTCTTGAATCCGAGGAGGAGATTACTGCGGAAATTGATAACTTTATAAAAAATCTTAGCCGGACCGGATTACAAAGGGTCGATCGCATGAATTCAGCGCATGGCCTTGAATGCAGGGTGCCTTTTTTAAAGCCTGCTCTGCTTGAACTTGTCCAGCAGTTTCCCCTGGATTGGAAACTTCACGATCGGGAAGATGAACCGATTGATAAATGGATTCTCAGAAAGGCTTTTGTAAATGAGCTTGGATCTAAAGCTGCCTGGCGTGAGAAGCAGCAGTTTGATCAGGGTTCAGGTTCCTCGGATATGCTGACAGAAGTTGCCGAAAAAGCAATTAGTGATGAAGAGTTCGAGAAAGAATCAGCAGAAGCACCGGTGCCGGTCAGGAATAAAGAAGA
>SKPU01000201.1 GCA_007119335.1 Syntrophomonadaceae bacterium | reverse complement strand
GTCCGGTCGGGAAAAGTTATGGCTGCGCTGGAAGGGATGCTTCCTGATTTTATCGGGGGAGCAATTGAAGCAGCTCACTTTTATGGAAACCCCGCGGTGGTCATAACTGCCCATCGCTCCTGCGGCAGCCTGATCTCACCCCGGCACTTTGAACAATTTGGCCTGCCTTTTTTGAGGAAAATGGTCGATGCTTTTTACCAGGCCGGCTTGAATGTAATGCTGCATCTGGATTGTGACTGGACAAAAAATCTCCCCTATTTAAAGGAGTTCCCGCCGGGGGTGATTATTCATACTGATGGTTCAACCGATCTGGTTGAAGCAAAAAAAGTATTAAAGGACAATTTTATTCTAATGGGGGATGTTCCGGCCCTGCTTTTAGCCAGGGGGCGTCCTGAAGAAGTTAAAAATTATTGTTTAAGGCTGGTTGAAGCGATTGGGCACAGCGGTGAATTTATTCTTAGTTCCGGCTGTGATGTGCCGATGGATGCTAAAATGGAAAATGTGCAGGCCATGATTAAAGCAGTGCAGCGATAAGGAGAGACCATTCAATTGTGGGGAAAAAAGCAGGAACAAAACAGGTCAGAAAGAGAATTTTCCGGTTGTGGAAGCTACCAAAGCTCTGAAGTGTGGGCCAAGGTAACCGGTAAAGCGGTTTACGGGATTGATTTAGAATTCCCAGGCATGCTTTACGGGAAAATATTGCGCAGTCCCCACCCCCATGCCCGGGTTAAAAGCATTGATCTTTCCGCCGCCAGAGCCATCCCGGGAGTGAGAGCAGTCCTCAGCGCGCAGGATGTGCATTGCAATCCTTACGGGATTGTGGTTGATGACGAGATACCTTTAGCCGTTGACCGGGTTCGCTATATCGGTGATGAAGTGGCAGTAGTTGCTGCCGTTGATCAAAAAACAGCAGAGCGCGCCATTTCAGCGATTAAGGTTCAATATGAGCCTCTGCCCGCTGTTTTTAATCCGGCTGAGGCTTTGGATAAGCAGGCGCCGCAGCTGCATGAAGACTTTCCGGGCAATGTTGCCTGGAAGAGAGACCTGATCAGGGGTGATCCGGATACTGCCTTCCGAGAAGCTGATCTTGTTGTAGAAGACTCATTTTCTATGCCGTCAGTTCACCCTGCTTATCTTGAACCGATTGCCTGTGTGGCCGTCAGTGAATACGGCAATGGCGTAACCCTCCATACCGCCCTGCAGTCGCCGGATCTAGTCCGTGGTATTATTAGCCGTGCCCTTAACCTGTCATCTTCCCTGGTCCGGGTTATCGGTCCGGTTATGGGCGGCGGTTTTGGCGGCAGGGTTTTTGGTAACCTAAAGCTGTATATCCTTTCTTCGCTATTATCAATACATACAGGGTTCCCGGTTAAAATGCAGTTGACCCGCGAAGAAGAGTTTACGGTTGGCCGCCCGATGATTGCAGCAGAGATAAACTTGAAAATGGCTTTGCGCCGGGATGGGACTATCCTGGCCCGGGAGTCTAAAATAATTACCGATAACGGAGCTTATAGCGCCCAGGCCCCCTGGGTTTCGAAAACATTTTCTGAACGCAATGACTCGGTTTACCGGATTCCTAATATTAAAACCAGGGCCCGCCTGGTTTATACCAATAAAGTACCTACTGCTCAGTATCGGGCTTACGGGAACCAGTCTGCTAATTTTGCCTGCGAATCGTTAATGGATCAGGCAGCAAAAAAACTAAACATGGACCCACTTGAACTGCGCCTGAAAAATTGCACCCAGGCTGGTGATACCACCGTGCATGGTCTCGAGATAAAGAGCTGCGCCCTTACCAAATGTTTGCAAAGGGCTGCATCGGAAATCGGGTGGGATCAACGGAAAAGTGGCCGGGGTTACGGAATTAGCTCCGGCATACATGCCAACGGCAGTTTGGTTGCTGATAAAAACTTCCGGGGAGCTTCAGTTCGGGCTGCTCTCGAGCTTGACGGAAGAGTTAGTGTCTTTACAGGTGAACAGGATTACGGACAGGGGGTGCATGCTGCTTTTGCCTGTATTGCAGCTAGAGTGCTCGGCTTAGAACCGGATCAAATTTCGGTTTATTCCCGTGATTCCCTGGTCACTCCCTTTTCACAGGGAGCCCTGGCAATGCGCCAAACGACTATCGGCGGCCGGGCTGTGCAGTTAGCGGCCCAGGAATTGCAAAAGGCAATTATTCAAAAAGCCTCAGAGATTAGCGGAGAGCCTGTAAGCTTAGAAAACGGTCTTTTGAAAAATGCTTCAGGACATTTGATTGAGCTGTCTGAAGTAGCGACCGGTTATCACCGTCAGACCAGCGGATTAACCCTGGTTGGGGAAGGCAAGTATGTGCCCCCACCCAGCGATTACGATGAAACGAGTTATGGAAATATTTCGGTTACCTATTCATTTGCCTCCCATGCGGCCGAAGTGGAAATTGATAAGAGGACGGGTGCTATAACGGTGCATCGTATTGTGGCTGTCCACGATTCAGGGCAGATTGTAAACTTACTGACTTCACGCGGCCAGGTTTGCGGTGGGGTAACCCAGGGGCTGGGTATGTGCTGTTATGAAGGATATCTTTTTGAAGGCGGGCGAGTGGTCAATTCTTCACTTGCTGACTATAGAATCCCGACTGCGCTTGATGTTCCGGCTATCGATCACGTTTTTATTGAAACCGAAGATCCGGAAGGTCCTTTTGGGGCTAAAGGCATGGGTGAAATAGTAATGGTGCCTGTGCTTGGTGCGATTGGCAACGCTGTTGCTGATGCGGCCGGGATTTCGATCACGGATCTCCCCCTCACTGCTGAAAAAGTATATCAGGCTATGTCCGGAAGGGAGTGTGCAAAATGAGTTATATAATTGCCTCTGATTTGAACCAGGCCCTGCAGATTCTCCGGGACAGCAAAGGTCAAGCCCGGGTAATTGCCGGGGCAACTGATTTATTCCTACAGACTTTGCCGGCAGAGCTGGTGGACCTGGCAGAATTATATGAAACAACGCAGCTTGAAGAAAGTGGCGGACTGCTCTCGATCGGTTCAGCCGTAACCCACGCTTCTGCTGCCCGCTCTTTATTAATCAGGTCGAAAGCAGCAGCTCTCGCTGAAGCCTGCGCCATGATTGGCTCACCGCAGGTGCGCAATATTGGAACTATCGGCGGCAATGTGGCCAATGCGGCCCCGGCTGCTGATGCAGCAGTAGCCCTGGTAGCCCTGGGAGCGAAAGCGGTTATTACTGATATTGAAGGACAAACCCGGGAAGAAGCAGTTGAAGAACTCTATGCCGGCTACAACCGGTCGGTTATAGATAGCAGTTCTGAAATAATAGGGAGGCTGGTTTTTAAGCCCTGCGCTGCGGGTGAGGGCTCAGCGTTCATGCGCTTTGCACCCCGCAGGGCACTCGCCCTGCCGCTTGTTAATGTCGCAGCCCGGATCCGTGTTTCCGGCCGTCGGATAGAAGCAGTCCGCATGGTTGCTGCCCCGGTAAAACCGGCCCCGACTAGGCTTTTCGAAACTGAAGCCCTGCTGCAGGAGATTATTCCCGGCCATGAAATTTGGGCCAAAGTGGAAGAAGCGGCAGCCTCAGAAGTAGAAGTGCGGGGTAGTATATTGCGCTGTTCAGGGCAATACCGCCGTCACCTGGTTGGCACCCTGGCCGAAAGAGTCCTCAAGGAAGCTTATCAAAGAGCATGCGCGTCAGATGGAGGGGAGACCTGATGAAAAAGCAGGCTATTAATTTTGAGTTAAACGGAGAACCGGTTGAAGTATTTACTGAAGCCTCCGGTAGTTTACTGCATCTTTTACGGGGGCAGCTTGGCTTATTGGGCACCAAGGAAGGCTGCGGTGCAGGGGAATGCGGAGCCTGCACCGTCCTTCTTGATAACCAGCCTGTCAATGCCTGTCTGGTCCCGGCCGCTAAAATAGAGGGCAAGCAGGTTCAAACCATTGAAAGCCTTTCTACGAGCAATACAGTCCATCCTCTCCAGGAGTCCTTTGTAAAAAAGGGTGCTGTTCAGTGTGGGTTTTGCACCCCCGGGATGGTTCTGTCCGCTTATGCCCTGTTAAAAGCAAATCCGGATCCGACCCCGGGGGAAGTGAAAGAGGCTATTTCAGGCAATTTATGCCGCTGCAGCGGGTACAAGCAGGTTGAAGAGGCAGTTCTTGATGCAGCGGAAAAAAAAGATCAAGCATCGAGCGAAGATTGATTTAGTTGTGCCTGTCAGAAGGTAATTTATGAGGAGAAGGAGTTCGGCTAATGCATGTTAACAATCTTTTCCAAAGCACTTTGGGTTTAAATGTGATGACGGAAGATCAACTGCAGAGGGTTCACCACGCTACCCTTGACATTCTCAAGAGGGTGGGGGTAAAAATATATGAGCCTGAATCGATCGAACTACTGCAAGGCACCGGTGCAAAAGTAGATGGGGACCTGGTAAAAATACCCCCCTGGCTTGTTGAGCAGGCCCTTGAATCAGCTCCCTCCGTTGTTTCGCTTTCAATGCGGGACGGTAAAAAAGCTCTGACTATGCAGAAAGACAACATTTACTATGGAACAGGGTCGGAAGTGAATTTTAC
>SKPU01000263.1 GCA_007119335.1 Syntrophomonadaceae bacterium | reverse complement strand
TCCTCTAAATATTCATAAAAAAATAAGCAATTGGAGTGAGACATTTTTTAGACTATGGCATCTCTTCGACCGGGCGAAGATTCTCCTCCGCTATTTTTTCCAGGGCCATCTTATGCCAGAACTCGCTTTTAAATAGAAGGTACAGGTTTTCTTCCTGGTCTTTTACTGTCTTGGAATTGAGGATATCCGGCAGTTCTTTAACGGTCATGCCCTTTATCCAACGCAGCATTGAATAGGGAAGCCGTTCCATTTGGACCTCCACGTTGTATTCTGCTTTTAACCTGTATTTAAAAACCTCGAATTGCAGCTCACCAACAGCTCCCAAAATAATATTTTCAGAACCTGGAGTCATAAATACCTGTACTGCCCCTTCTTCGGCTAATTGCTTAAGGCCTTTATGAAATTGTTTATGCTTCATAGCCGCTTTGGATGAAACCCTGACAAAATGCTCAGGCGAGAAGCGGGGTAATCTTTTGAATTGAAAAGAATCCCCTTCTGTTAAAGTATCGCCAACTTTAAATAAGCCGGGATCATACAGGCCTATGATGTCTCCGGGATAGGCTTGTTCGGTGATGTTCCGGTTCTGGGCCAGAAATTGCTGCGGTTGAGACAACCGGATATTTTTACCGGTCCGGACATGGTTTACCATCATGTCACGATTGAATACTCCTGAACAAACCCTCAAAAAAGCAATCCGGTCCCGGTGGGCGGGGTTCATGTTAGCCTGTATTTTGAATATAAAGGAAGAAAAGTTTTTTGATGCAGGATCAATAAAGCCTGCGCTGCTTTCTCTTGGAGCAGGCATTGGGCCCTGGCGCAGAAATTCAGTAAAAAAAGAAGTAACTCCGAAGCCACTAATCGCGCTGCCAAAAAAGAGCGGCGTTAAAAGCCCCTGATCTACTTTATCTTGATCAAAATTATCGCCTGCAGTTTCCAGCAGTTTAATTTCATCCCATAATTTATTATATGAGTATTCACCGAGAGCATTTTTAATTTGCGGGTGCTCTGCTTCTTCTGATCCGGCAGGGATTATTTCGGGCTCTTGATCTGTTCTATGCAGTTCGAGCTGACGGGAATGTCTGTGATATATTCCATATGGTCCCGGAGCAGCTCCGGCCGGCCAGTTCATAGGATGTGAACCAATACCGAGCACTTTTTCCAGCTCGTCAAGCAGATCTAATGGTTCCTTGCCCTGCCGGTCGAGTTTGTTAATAAAAGTAAAAATCGGGATGCCCTGCAGCCTGCAAACCTCAAAGAGTTTGATGGTTTGCGCTTCAACCCCTTTGGCCATATCAATCATCATTAAAGCACAGTCGGCAGCGGTAAGAGTGCGGTAAGTGTCTTCACTGAAATCCTGGTGCCCGGGAGTGTCTAAAAGATTAATCCGGTATCCCTGGTAGGTAAACTGCAAAACGCTTGAGGTGACCGATATCCCACGCTGTCGCTCCATCTCCATCCAGTCAGAAGCCGCGTATGTTTTTGTTTTGCGGCCTTTGATTGATCCGGCCAGACGAATGGCGCCTCCAATCAGCAGCAGCCTCTCAGTCAGGGTTGTTTTACCGGCATCCGGGTGGGATATAATGGCAAAGGTGCGTCTGTTCTCAATTTCATTTTTAAACTTTTCTGTTTCTATTATCATTCTGCGCTCCTGACTAATCTGGCAGTGTTGAGAGGAAGAGACTCGCTAGGGCTATAACAGTTAACGGTCTCTGTTTTTGGGCATAAAAATGGCTGGGGCGGTAGGGTTCGAACCTACGCATGCGGGAACCAAAATCCCGTGCCTTACCACTTGGCCACGCCCCAGCATCTATCTTGAATTTATTTGACCTGCTCAATGGGGTGAGTGATGGGGCTCGAACCCACGACCTCCAGGGCCACAACCTGGCGCTCTAACCAGCTGAGCTACACCCACCATATAACCCTTTCTCATTGCGATAATAATTTTAGCATGCAGTAGTGTAAAAGTCAACGGTAACGAACTAAAACAGATCTAAATTTTCTGGGTTGCAGGAGAATCTGATTAGGAAAAGAATTATTATTGCTGGACTGGTTAACCGGTTATATATTAAACGGTTTATATATGGGAGAGTAACTTATTGTCAGATAGTGAAATTTGAAGAAATGAAGGAGGTTTTCTTTATAATGCGCTTTATCGGCGGCAGGTTTTTAATCGGTTTGTTAATTTTAGGTGTAGGTATGATTATGCTTTTAAATAATTTGGTTGATGGGATAGAGATAGATTTAAATATTGGGCTGATTTTGAGTTATTGGCCGGTCATTCCCCTCGTTTTGGGGCTGAACTGGTTAATCGCATCTTTTAGTTCCACCGGGATGGAAGAGGGAAGGAAAGTGTTTTTTCCCTGGGGTCAGTTTTTTACAGCAGTGATTGCTATTGCAGTTGGGGTTGCTTTTCTCGGTCGTAACCTTGGGTATTTTGATTTTGATATAAGCCTGGCCTTTAACTTGTTTTGGCCGGTAATCTTGATCATGATTGGAATCAACCTGCTGCGCGGAAGGGCCCATAGTGGAGGAAGAGGGGGCCAGTTTACTTTCATGAGTGGTTCGGAGGTTGGTGATTCGCAGCCCTGGAAATTGGAGAGTGGCAGTTATTTTGCATTGATGGGCGGAATTGAAATGGATTTAACCAATGCTGAAATACCAAATGGTGAAACTGTTTTGGACTTGACTGCTATCATGGGTGGGATCGAAGTAAAACTGCCAAAAGATATTTCGGTAATATATGAAGGCTCTGCTATTATGGGAGGAACATCTTTTAAGAATAATGAAGACGGCGGGCTGATAAGCGGACGTAAGATCGAACAAAATATTGATGAGCATACTTCCAGCTTTATTCGTATCCAGGCCCGGGCAATTATGGGCGGGATAGAGATTACAGAAGCCAAGATCTAAATCTTATATTCCAGCTACCCGGTTTTTTAGAGCAGCAAAAACTTTATCTTTACTAAGATGTGGTTTCAGATGGTGGACTTTTTCTAAGCAGATAGCGGCGCCGTAATCCATTCCCTGGCAACCTGCTAACAAAAGAACGTCACCGGGATTGGTTAAGGAAAGACCATGGGCAATTGCTTCAGGTAGTTGCTCATATATTTCTGCTTTAACTCCAGCTTCGTCCATAACTTTTTTAAAAACATCACGTTCTTCTGGTGTAACAACGTCTTTTTCATCGACATGCGATATGCTGGTTGTGGCAATTATTTTTTCCAAACCCAACCGGGGGGCCCAGTAAGCAATTGCTTCAGCGTTTTCGCGGTTGACTGTCTTGCCCCGCCCTCCTCTGATAGCATAAATCATGTGCAGGTTTTTGTAATCCATCAATTGTAGAGTTTCTAAAGTAACATGGATATTTCCGGTATTCGCAAAGTGGTCGTCGATTACTTTGATATCATCTTCAAATATCAACTCAAAGCGTCTCTCGACCCCCCGGAAACTTCTTAATGCTTCCTGAATCACTTCCACCGGGATACCGTTAAGCAAAGCAACAAGGATTGCGGCCATTGCATTGTAAACGCTGTGCAGACCGAGAACAGAAAGGTTAATGGTAAAGGAAGCAGGGTAATTGGCGAATAAAGATGCCGGGTCTTTTATGTTTAAATGAACAGTAAAGCTGGCCCGTCCTGTGCTGAGATCGAGATTTCGGACCAGGCAGTGAGCTTTTTCATCTTTCAGGCTGTATGAAAAAATATTTGCCCTGGTTTCTTCCGCTAATGTAGCAGTGTAAGGGCAGTCCAGGTTTAAAACGGCCCAGGAGTTTTCTTTTGCGTTCCGGACCAGGCTGGCTTTGGCATTAAAGTATGCTTCGAATGAACCATGTAAATCAATATGTTCACGATCAATATTATTTAAAACAACAATATCAAAATCAACATTGCCCACCCTTTTAAGTTCCAGGCCTGAAGATGATACTTCCATTACGGCATGTGAAACGCCTTGATCAACCATTTCCTGAAAATAACGATGCAGGTCTAATGATTCAGGGGTGGTCAAATCAGCCGGGCGAATCGAATTGCCTGCTTTGATGATCACCGTTCCAATCAGGCCGGTTCTTAATCCGTGCTTTTCGAGGATGTTATTCAGCATGTAAGTAGTCGAAGTTTTGCCGTTAGTGGCAGTGACCCCGGTGAGATTAAACTTTTGAGAGGGGTGTTCATAAAAAAGATCTGCCAGAGCAGCCAGAGCAGCCCGAGTATCAGCGACAAGATACTGAGGAATATCAAGATCATCTTGAAAGTATTCGACTACGGCAGCTATTGCACCATTATCAACAGCACTTTTAAGGTATTTATGCCCGTCAGTTTTATAACCCCTGATGCAGATAAAAAGAGTCCCGGGTTTAGCATTGGCGGAGTGATAAGCTAAACCAGTAACCGGTTTTATTGCCCCGGGTTTTTGATCGATAACATCTAAAGATTTAATTAGCGCTTGTTGTTCCACTGGAAGTCCTCCGGCTTAAGGTCTGGTTTGAACTATAAAAATATTCGTCATTTTAAAAGCAAATTCCTTCCCTGCCTAGAAAATGCGGGCCAAGACTTCTCAT
>SKPU01000138.1 GCA_007119335.1 Syntrophomonadaceae bacterium | reverse complement strand
TTTCCAAAAATTCAAAGTAGAGCGGCCAGTATTGATCTCTTTCACACCACATTCTTAAGTAAAAAACAATGGCGCTGTCCCCGTGCTCCCCTAAAAGGACCTGCGGTGGAGGATCCTCGAAAATCAGCTCATGATTATTCGCTAAATCCAGCAAGATACTTCTGACCTGATCAATACTCGCATCGTAACTGACCCCGAAGGTAAGATCCAGCCTCCGGGTGGAATTTGTGCTATAGTTTATGGCACTGCTGTTCGAAAGGAGAGCATTGGGCACTATGACCCGCGTATTATCCGGAGTATCAAGCAAAGTATAAAAGATTTGAATTTCTTTTACCGTTCCGGCCTGACCGGAAGACATAATGTAGTCTCCGACCTTAAAGGGCTTGAGAAGCAATATCAGAACACCGCCCGCAAAATTGGCCAGACTGCCCTGCAGGGCCAAACCCACCGCAAAAACCATCGCCCCGATGACCACTATGAACGAGGTTATCTCTACCCCAAGCATAGAAGCAACGGAGAGGACCAGCAGTATTTGGAGGGCAACTTTTATAAGGTTTGATATAAATGGCTGCAGGGAAGGATCCATTTCTGCTTTGATCAGTTTCCTGGTAATTGCACCGGTGATCATGCTGACTACTTTTAAACCAACCAGGAGAACTAAAAGGGCCAGGAGAACCTGGATTCCGTAGGTAATCAAGGAGCGATAAATAAAGCTGAAATCCATGATCGGTCATCCTCTCATTGAAAAATTTATCTCTGCCCAGGTAACCGCTTTTAGCAGCAAACCGGTCTGCTGTTTTAAAGCAAAACCCTTACTTTTCTTGCTCTTTTCCGCCACAGGTGATGGCAAAGGTGCAGCTAAAATTGTAACCGCTAATTAATAGATCCAACAGGTTGCCGGAGCATTATTTCCAACAGTATTTGTAAAATGCATGTTCACAATTATAACATATCACTTTTTATTTGTCGCATCTGCTGCAAAGCAGGACTTCCTCAAGCCGGGAGGCTGCTTCCTTCCAGCTGTAGGAGGCAAGCCGGGCATCAATTTTGGCCCGGTTAATCTGCTTTGGCTTAAGATATCTTTCCCTGATTTTAGCTGCCCAGTCTGCGGGGCTGCGGCCATTAACCAGGCAGCCGAATGGATCATTATCAGAGGAAATCAACTCCGGCAGTACGCCTACAGGCGCAGCCACTACGGGGGTTCCACAGGCGATTGATTCCATGGCAACCAGGCCAAAGCTTTCATAATAGGAAGGCACAACTGTAACATCGGCGGAATTATAGTAGAGAGGCAGCAGTTCGTGTTCAACCACCCCGGTAAAATGAACTTTGCCGGATAAGCCAAGCTCAGCGGCAGTTTCTTTCATCCGGGCCACCGGGCTGCTGTTCAACTGATCACCGCCAACGATAACCACTTTATAGTGATCCTCAGCCGGGAGTAGGGCGGCAGCGTTAAGTAAAAGGTCAAAACCTTTAACCGGTTCAATCCGCCCCACGGAAAGGATTATTTTTTGCTTTCCTCGACTGCTCTGTTCATGTGGGTTATTCGGCTTAAAAAGGGCACGGTCAATTCCGCAGGGGAGCGTTGCGATTTTCTCCGGAGACAGCGCAAAGTAAGTTTGGATCTTTTCTTTTTCCTGCTTTGCCGCAACGATGATTCGGTCGCAGGTCCGGGCCAATTTCTCTTCGTTTTCAAGGCGCACCCGGGGTTCGTTTTCCCCGGGACAGGCTTCATTTTTAGCCTTTCCAAGGGTATGAAACATCACCAGATGAGGGATCTTCCAGTTTCGGCAAAGAAACTTGCCCACACATCCCGAAAGCCAGTAATGGCTGAAAATAAAATCATAATGGCCGGTTTCCTGCCGGCAGAAACTTTCTATGCTTGCAGCGATGGTTTTGCAATGCAGATAGATTTGCTGCTTTTCCAGGCAGCCGAGGCCGTCATCAACAGTTATCAGACGCGCGTTTGGTCCTATTTTCTGAACTCCCGCCCGGTCTGAGTGAGCGGTGCGGGTAAATAAATCGACCTGGTGTCCAGCCTCAGCAAGGGCAAGGGCAAGTCCGCGCAGGAAAGTGCTCATTCCTCCGGTGTCCTTACCGCCGGCTCGTCCAAGCGGTGAACTATGTATGCTAAAAAAAGCGATCCGGATCGGTTCGATCTTTTTGCACTTCCTCCGTAAATTTATGAATCACTTACGATAAAGTGAATTCCAATCCTTTAAACACCTAAGGGAACAAACAAGCTTGATTTTAAGAAAGACCAATCGATTATGATCTTTTTTGATCTAAACTTTTTCTATTTAAACATGGGACTAAAGTTTTCTACTAATTCCGGGTCAAAATGGCTTTCACCATATTCAATGGTTATAAAACAGAATTCAGTGCCAACGATTAAAGGGGGCCGCTGCAAAAAGTTTTATGTTTAAAAAGCGGCCTTTTGCATAAAGTGGCGACAGCGGTTTACTTAATTTCAACTACGACATTGTAAATTGGTAGGGCTGTGCCTCCAAGACGACTTTTATAGACTTCCCGACCTTTTAGAAAGTCGAAAACACAGCTGCCTTTCTCCAGATTGTACTTTAAACCAAATATCTTTGAAAGCAGTCCAATGCTTAAATTGGCATATTCGGCTTTATAGCCGCTGTTATAAAGATAAATCCGCCCACCATAATCAAAATAAAGGATCGCTGCAGTATTAACTCCCTCAATTTCAAGCACTCCAAAACGGGCTAAACCCGCCCGGGCCAGGTTTACTATCAAGGCATTAAAGAATCGCTTCATTTTTGTATTTAAAAAATCGGCCTTTTCAGGATTTTGCTCAAAAAGCTCGAAAAAACGGGGGATAAAATCCTCCACCGCCTGGCTGTCTTCAATTAGCCGAAAGTGATATTGGGCATTTTCCCTTTCAAGACGGCGAATTTTACGTCTTATTTCATGACGCTGTTTTTTGTTTAAATTAGCCAGGTAATCCTCCCAGGTAGAAGGAAGTTTCACTTCATATGTCTCATCTTCCCGGGTCAAGCTGATCTGAACACCAAAACCTTCAAAAACCAGGGGCGATTGAGCTGCAAACAATCCCTTGAAAACTGCGGCGTCCGGTCGCTGAGCCTGCAGTTCAAGCCGTTTAATGCCCTGTTCCTGTAAAAAAGGCAGTAGTGCCTGAAAAAATTCATTTTCCTGATCGGAGGCATATATAAAATCGAGATAATCGCAGACATCTGCACTGCCAACCAGGCGGGCTTCTGTCCCTTTGCGGAGCAGGGGAGCTAAGCCAATCAAATCCCGGTCATTCCAGATTGACTGCAGAAAAGGCTCATAGCCTTCTCCAAAAGCTTCCCACCAGGTCTGCAGAAAAGCAGGCAGGACAAATACCGAAGGCCAGATCAGGGCCTGGCCCGATCCGGATTGATAATTGTAAAAGGTACCTATGTTTTCTTCTTTAACTCTAGTGCTCATACTATGATCATCCTCATCATGCATTATATCGATTTAGCTGTCAACAGTACTGAGCGCAGCCTGCATACTATTTTAAATGGATTACAATATGGATCAGGCCGCTGTCCCATTTGCGTTCATATTGAAGGCCCAGTTTATCGATCAGGCGAAAGACAGCAGTGTTATCGGGCAGAATATCGGCGGTAAAGGTATGCAGACCCTGCCTTTTAGCGACAGTAACCAGGTAAGAAAGCAGTTCAAAGCCAATTCCTTTAGTCTGGAAGTCGTCACGGACAACTACTGATACTTCCGCTGAAAGGGTATTTTCACCGATGCAGTACTGAGCTATTCCGGTAATTACTTCCTGGCCGAGGTATCTTCGCACAGCCAGAATAACCATTTCCCGGGTATAATCAATGACCACAAAGTGCTTTTGCAATTCTTTGCGGGGCAGATGACGCCTTAAGGAGAGAAAGCGTTGGTAAAGGCTTTTGTCGGAAAGGGAGTAAAAGAAATCTTTAATCAATGGTTCATCGCTTATTTTAACCGGCCTGATAAAGATGCTGAAGTTATGCCGGGTAGTGCGATAAGCTTCAAGATGTTCGGGGTACTCCCCTTTTTCGCCTGGTAAAAATGCTTGATCCTTGTAAATCAGGTTTCTTTTCTTGGCCTCTTCAATCAGCCAGGGCCGGAATTTTGGGTGCGCTATTGAGATTAAAGACATTGCTCTTTCCCTGATATTTTTACCGTGCAGGAAAGCTATCCCGTATTCAGTAACCACATAATAAAGATCTCCCCTGGTCAGGGTGACTCCGCCACCTTCCTGAATGGCGGGCACAATTCGTGATGCTTCATCATTGCGGGTGGTTGATTGCATAGCAAGAATGTTCTTGCCGTACGACGCAAGCACTGAACCGCGCATAAAATTAGCCTGGCCACCGATTCCACTGTAGAATTTGCTGCCCAGCGATTCGGCAGAGGCCTGGCCGCTTAAATCAATTTCCAGGGCGCTGTTAATCGCGGTCATATGGTCCTGCTCGGCAATGATCAGAGGGCTGTTTGTATAATCAATTTCTTTAAGGAGAACGGAAGGATTATCATCTATGAAATCATAAGTCTTCTTTGTACCCATACAGAAAGCAGCAACCAG
>SKPU01000067.1 GCA_007119335.1 Syntrophomonadaceae bacterium | reverse complement strand
GACCCTGGGAGCCCTTGCCCTGGCTGCCGGTATGCTTGTTGATAATTCAATTGTGGTCAGTGAAAATATTTTCCGCCATTACCAGCTGGGCGAAAACCCTGTTGGTGCTGCCATAAATGGCGCTCAGGAGGTTGCCGGCGCGATTACCGCCTCAACTTTGACCACGATTAGTGTATTTTTCCCGGTGGTCTTTCTGACCGGTCTGGCCGGAGAGCTGTTCTGGGAATTTGCCCTGACAGTGGCTTGCGCTATTCTCGCTTCTTTGGTAATAGCCCTGACGGTTATCCCATTGCTGGCTTCGCGGACCTTGCGCAAGCGTCGCGATGGCGAAGCTGGAAAATCTGAGGCCCCCCGGTTACCTACTTATCGAAGATTGCTCAATATGGCAGTCAGCCACCCCTGGTGGGTAATTATCTTAGTCGTGGTTTTCGTCGGTTTTGGCGCTCTGGGATTTAATACTCTGGGCAGTGAACTATTTCCTCAGCCCGATGAATCGGCCTTTTCGATCGATATCAGCCTTCCTCCGGGCAGCACTTTGGGTAAAACCGATTCTTATGTAAAGGATCTTGAAAATATTCTAGAGCAAAAAGATGTCGTAGATTCTTATAACGTCCAGATCGGCGGAGGCGGCTTCATGGGCATGGGCGGTGGATCGTCGAACCAGGCTGATATCAGGGTTGAAATCGATCCTGACCGGATCGGGGAAATGGACCGGGTCATGGAAGAAGTCCGCACAGAAGCAGAAACTTTTTCCGATGAGGTGGACCTGTCTTTTTCCCGCGAATCCTTATTACAGGCGGCCGGATTGGAAACTACTCTCGACCTGGATGTGATCGGCGATGATCTGGAAAAAGTTACCGAGATTATCGATCAAGCTGTGGCGATATTATCTGCAAACCCTAATTTTACTGACCTTCAAACATCTCTTGAGATGGACCGCCCTGAAGTGCATATTCGTCTTGATCAAGGGGAGGCTCTTCAAAAAGGAGTAACCCAGTCCCAGGTGGCCGGTGCTGTGCGCCAGGCCCTGGAGGGAATCCCGGTCAGCCGAATTGAAACCGATGATGGCATATTTGATATTATTCTTGGTTACGAAAAAAGCGACATCAATACAATTGAAGACCTCGGGCGTATCGGGTTTTATACCCCTGGCGGAGAATACCTTTATCTTGAAGATATTGCCGAGTTAACGGAAGATTTTGGCCCGCAAAGTATTCCTCGTGAAAACCAGAGGATCGTCGGCCAGATTGAGATTCAATACCGGGATACTGATCTGGGCACAGCGACAGAGGAGGCCCTGGAAGAAGTGAGTGAAATTGCTTTGCCCTCTCGTTATGAAATTAAGCCGTCGGGCAGTTTTACCATGATGGAGGATGTCTTATCAGAGTTTGAGCTGGTTGTGGTTTTAGCTGCCTTGCTGGTTTACCTGGTCATGGCTGCGCAGTTTGAATCACTGCTCCACCCCTTTATTATTATCCTCAGCCTGCCCATGGCTTTTGCCGGATCGATCACAGCGCTGATGATCACCGGAAGCAGCCTCAGTGTTCCGGCCATGATTGGAGTTGTTGTGCTCTCCGGAATCCTGGTTAACGACGGAATTATTATGGTTGACTATATTAATCAGCAGCGCAGGATCCATGGTTTGAGATTGAAAGAAGCAATCATAGAAGGCGCTTCCGCCCGTCTCCGCCCGATCCTGATGACTACGGCTACTACGGGGCTCGGCCTCTTGCCGCTGGCCTTAGGAATTGGGGAAGGAGCTCAGCTGCAGGCGCCAATGGCGATAACCATTATCGGAGGGCAGATCACAGGAACTTTACTTCTTTTATTAGCGATCCCCTCAATTTACATTGTCCTGACCAGGGAAAAGAACATGGCGGGAGATCAAGCTGCAATAAAAGAGAGTCCAATTACCAAAAGGCCCCGGTTCGATTTCTTAAGCAGAATCGAAAAACCGGTCTTGATGGTTATTGTGCGTTTGGTAGTGGTCACTTTTCTAATTTTAGTAATTATAATCATGCTCGGTATGTCCGGCGAAGAATTAATGGCGGTGATTCGCTGAACATCATTAAAAGGGTCGACGATGATTGCATGAAAGGGGTTTTGTCTAAATGACGGCAGCAAACAATCATAAAAGTGGTGTTGGTAACAAAAGAGAACAGATTCTGCTCGCTGCGGTGGACCAGTTTCTGGAAAATGACTTTTATAAAGTTACCATTACCGAAATAGCAAAGCAGGCTGAAGTAGGGAAGGGAACTGTCTACGAATATTTTTCCAGTAAAGAGGATTTGTTTAGAGAAAGCTTTTCTTTTTGTGCTGATGCTTACTTGCAATCTTTCAGCAAACATCTTGTTGACAGGTCTTCGGTTAAACAAACTATGAAGGATATAATTACCACTCATCTTGAGTTATTAAAAGAAAATCGCAGCAAATTAAACCTTTTATTCAACGAGCGGCCCCTCAATCTTCAGGAATTACAATCCTGGGTCTTGAAAAGACGCCAGGAATTGTTGGATGGTATAACTGACTTGATTAAAAAAGGCATTGATCGGGATGAAATACGCTCTGATGTTGATGTGGAAATGGCCGGACGCCTTTTCCTGGCTTTAAACTGTATAGTGGTGGGCGGGATGGTCGTTTTAGATGATCTTGATATAGAAGAAAAGCATTTAACCGGTTTGCTTGATTTGTTCTGGAACGGTATAGGCAATCTTGAAACCCCGGCCCAGGACAAAATCAGCCAATAAGCACTGCTCGGTGAATTGATCCATCTTCCGGCTCCTGTTTAAGTTAATAGCGGCCTGCATCGCGCAGGCCGCCTGGTCAAAATTTAACCTCTTTTTAGGATCACTATTCTCTTTCAGGGTCATTAGAGCATTTAGGCAAAGCTAAGCGAGGGCCTTGCCAATTTGATTTCCGTAAGCATTTGCCGCCGCGACTGCTTCCTGGTCCGGGCTCCACAACATCCGCAGCCCTTCTTCGTTGATCAACTCGAAGCCGGCATCTGTAAGCATCTCATTTACTAATTTGACCGACTCACCACTCCAGCCGTAACAGCCGAAGGCACTAGCTTTTTTCTGCTCAAAATTTAAACCTTTAGCTATATCAAGGAGAGCGCTAATCGAATGCAGCATGCCCTTATTGATGGTTGGCGATCCGACCACAATTCCGCGAGATTTAAAAATTTCGGTGATTATATCATTGGTATCCGACCGGGCAGCGTTAAAAAGCTTAATAGTTATGTCATCATTTGCTTCTCCGATTCCCCGGGCAATCTCTTCTGCAGCTCGCCTGGTGCCATCCCACATTGTATCATAAACAATGGTAACCTGATTTTCCTGGTAGTGGGCTGCCCACTCCATATAAGTGTTAACAATCTGTAGCGGATCTTCGCGCCAGATCACTCCGTGGCTGGGGCAAATCATATCAACAGGCACATTCATTCCGACCACTTCTTTGATTTTAGCAGAGACCATTTTACTGAAAGGAGTGAGGATGTTAGCGTAATACTTTATTGCCTCCCTAAATAATTCGCACTGGTCAACCAGGTCGTTGAACATGTGCTCTGAGGCGTAATGCTGACCGAAAGCGTCATTAGAAAATAGTATGTTATCACCGGTCAGGTAGCAGAACATACTGTCCGGCCAGTGGAGCATTTTAGCTTCGATAAAAATCAGCTCTTTTCCGCCGAGATCAAGTTTGTCTCCGGTTTTAACAGGTTGAAAGTTCCAGTCTTCGTGGTAATGCCCGCTAAGCGACTTAACCCCGGCTTTACTGCAGTATACCGGAGTGCCCGGTATTTCACGGAGTAGCTCGGGCAAAGCTCCGCTGTGGTCAGTTTCACCGTGGTTGGCTACGATATAGTCTATCTCGTTGAGGTCAATTTCCTTCTTCAGGTTTTCAACAAACTCTTTAGCAAAAGGCCCCCAGACAGTGTCTATCAAGACCGTCTTATCATTGCCCCTGACCAGGTAGGAATTGTAGCTGCTTCCCTCGTGGGTGCTCAGTTCTTCACCGTGAAATTTGCGCAGTTCCCAGTCGATTTTGCCTACCCAGGTTACATGTTCATTGACTTTAAAAGACATTTAGAAAACCTCCTGTTTGAATTTTTTGGGGTAAACTCGTTCTTTTGATTATGATTTGATCATGACCAGCATCATTTTGAAGCGATCATTTGCCTGCAGGGCGTGCGGTTGATCGGCCGGCATGATGATCATCTCACCTTCTTTAAGAACATGAGCCTTCCCGGAGATAGTTATTTCTGCTTTTCCGTCCAGAATGCAAACCAGGGCTTCAAAAGGAGCAGTATGTTCACTTAAGCCCTGTCCTTTCTCAAAGGCAAATAAAGTGACGCTTCCGTTATCTTTTTTCAAAATTTCTTTGCTTACAACGGATCCCTCCTGGTAATCAACCAGTGTTTTCAGAGTAACCGCATTTGCTAATAAATTTTCGTGATCCATAACAATGCTTCCCTCCTAAACTTGTGAATAAAATATAACCATAGCGGTTAAGTATATTTTAGCACAGGAAGTTTGTGTTCACAACTATTTTTTTGAATTCAAATCGTGTAAAATTGGTAGGTAAGAAACTAATCAATAATTATTAACCATCTTCAAGTGTCCACATTAGCCTAAATGAGCACTTAAAAGCAAAAGCTTGATCTGATAATTTTGGGGGGTGTTTAGAAATGAAGAAACGGAAAATATTTATCATCGCTTTAGTCACCATCTCCGTTGCTGCGGTATTAGCGCTGCCTTTTATTAATGGCGCTGATCTGAGTCGAGATCCCGAAGTGGCTGATCAGGAGAAGGTTGTGGTTGTAAGGTTGACCGGATCGATCATGGAAATGGGGGGCGGATTTTTAGGCGGAGGCATAACACCTGACCAGGTTTACCGGCAGCTCGAAAAAGCGGCAGAAGATCCCAGTATTGAAGGGGTGGTCTTAAGGGTCGAAAGTCCGGGAGGATCTATAGCGGCTTCGCAGAGCATTGCTGCCATGATTAGGGATTTTGAAAAACCGGTCGTGGTATCAATGGCAGACATGGCTGCTTCAGGAGGTTACTATATTGCCGCCCCGGCCCAGGGGATTGTCGCCCATCCGGGCACAGTGACCGGTTCGATTGGGGTGATTAGTTCAGTCATGGATTTGGAAGGACTGTATGAAAAACTGGGGATCAAAGTAGAGAACATCAAGTCAGGTGAACATAAAGATATGTTCAGCCGTTCACTGACTGACGAAGAACGGGAAATTATGCAGAACATTTCTGATGAGGCTTATTATCAATTTATTAATGATGTGGCTGAAGGAAGGGATATGGACCCCGACGAAGTCCGCGAACTGGCTACCGGTGAACTGTTTATAGGTACCCAGGCTAAAGAATTGGGCCTGGTCGATAAACTGGGTGGTTTAGACGAGGCTATAGATTACCTGGCCGAAATGAATGAGCTTGAAGATCCTATTCGTCATGAATTTCCGCCGCCCTCATTGTTTGAGCAGCTTTTTGATTATGGATACAATGTCTTGGCGACCCTGGAGAGAGCATTTACTGATCCGGAGATAATAATGCTTGATAAATTACGAGAAGGAGTACCTCCCGATATTCGTTACGAGGTTAGATAAGTAGCAATAGACCCGGTTTGCTAATTGGCTGAGGAGGTTGTAAAAATGTTTGATAAAGTGATTGAATGGCTTTTTGGGGTGATGGCCCGGCCGGTGCAGACTTTAAACGAAATTGCCCGTGAAAAACCAGTTGGCTGGGCTTTGCTGGTTGCATTGGGAGTTAGCGTGCTGACCCTGGCTGTGAATACTCTCGGGGGTAAAGGCATCGAAGAAACCATGATTGATATGGATATCTTCATCGCTCCTTTATATATGTTTAGTTTTGGGGCGCTTATTACAGTAGTCGGATTATTTATTATGACCGGCCTCCTGCATCTTATTGCGAAGTTGTTTGGCGGCCAGGGCGGTTACTGGAACTTTTTCTCTGCATACTGCTTTGCTGAATTTCCGCTGATCATTAGCGTTCCGGTAAGCCTGGTTTCTGTTTATCTTGGTGTTGTGGGCGCGATTTTAGCTGGCTTGACTGCTTCCGGTCTTATGCTATGGGTCATTGTTCTTCGGGTGATTGCTTTACGAGAGAGCCATGGTATTTCGACAGGTGCAAGCATTGGCGCCTATGTAATTCATTTGATTATAATCGCTATCCCGGTGGTCATTGCTGTGATTGCCCTGGTGACAGCTTTTCTGTTTACAATCTAAGTGCGCTTCCCTACCGTGTCTGGGGACGGTTTTTCCAACACCCTTTATGGGGCTGAAACTGCCAGGGGTAAGAGAGATCTAGCTCTACCCCTGGCTACCCCTGGCATAATGGGGAGCGATCAGGCTGCCTGGCAAGAGCATGCTAATAGAAGTGCACCCTGGCGCATGTTTACTAATAAAAGCGTACCAGGGCACATG
Organism: Syntrophomonadaceae bacterium; assembly: GCA_007119335.1. Taxonomy (GTDB): domain Bacteria; phylum Bacillota; class Dethiobacteria; order DTU022; family DTU022; genus B1SED10-74M. Next base: position 9,064 of record SKPU01000067.1, on the reverse strand, counting down.
TTTACTGTCGTTGTAAACTGTTTGCTAACATTCTTCATCTTCGGGAAGCAGCATTTCATCGAGCGGCCTCAGGGCTTCCACCACCCAGTTAAAGCCGCCTTCCAGGTTGGCCCGGTAGGCTGCCGGGGCCGCTTCGCTCATCATCTTGCGCACAATCGCCCGGGCTACCTCGTGATCGCCTTCGTGCTGTGCGTTTCTTGCTTCGAGTAAAGCACGGTGGATCTTTTTCTTTAAGGCTTCTTTTTCCCGGTCAGTAAACGGTTGTCTGTTTTTAAAATCTGTCATTTTCCGGCCCCGCAAAGGGCGTTCACCTCGCTTGCTTATCAAGCTTCTGCTATAATTATAACGCCTGGTAGTTTTAGGAACAATATTATTCGGATTTTGTTTTACAGGAAGCTTGATGTTATGATCTGGGCAGACACAGGGCCATGAGTGTCAGGTTACAAGCCTGCAGGGAACGGCATGATAAAGGAGTGAAAAATCGTCTCGAACAAAGATAATCATCATAAAGATGATCTCGATCATGAATTGATCAAAGAGATCAACCGTAAATATGAAAATAATGCGGATCAGGCCACTGATATTGATGATGTAGTCGCATTGTCAAGGTCCCGCCGCAGTGTTCTGGGGATTATTGCTCTTGTCCTGGCCCTGATGTTTTTATTCACCGTAGTCGGTCGGGGTATCTATGTTTTTGTAGGTCCTCCCCTGGAATTTCTCACTGAATCATGGAGCTTATCCGATGATCCGGTGGTCCTTGATTCAAGGGAATCTGTAGTCCAGGTTAACGTTGAAACCCGTTCCGGAGCTCCGGGAGGACAAACGCGGGCAACAGGCTTCAATATTGATCCCGGGGGTCTGATTGTTACTAATCGTCACGTGATTGAAGATGCCATGGCGGTCAGGGTTTCTTTCCCCGGCCGAGGTACTTATTCCGCCCGGGAGATCCATGTTTCACCGCATGTTGACCTGGGATTAATTGAACTCGAGGCAGAAGATCTCCCCTCGGTCCCTTTATCGGGCCGTTCGGCCCAACCGGGCGATGAACTGCTCATTATCGGTAATCCTCTTCAATTTGCCCGGATTGCTAATATGGGAGTTTTACTGGGTTACGCTGAAAACCACAATCGGGACATACCTATCCTGGTTGTCGAAGCTGCAGTTTATCCCGGCAGCAGCGGCAGTCCGCTTTTTAATGAGCAGGGTGAGGTTGTCGGTGTGGTTTATGCAACAAGGAGCAGCAATGAACCATCGGAAGTGATTGGTCTGGCAGTTGATGTCAGAGAGTTAGATATTTTCCTTGATGATTTATCAGGGGAGCTCCACGAACCTAATCTTCAGGAAATCTATGTAGATTAGTGCAGCTTGACCTCATCCAGGCAGGAAAGTAGTTATGTTTGGCGAATAAAACAAACAAAGAAATACTAAAGTAATGCCAAAGAAATACCTCATTAATCAACCAGGATTAATAAGCGAGGGAGGTCGATACTATCTCTGATCGAAGTAAACTCGAAGCAGTTTTTGCCAGTTTTAATTTAACCGATTATCGCTGGATAAAAGCATCGCAAATCGAAGTTTGTCACTGGGTGCGCTTTAAATGTACCTTTGGCTGTTCCAGTTACGGTGAAAAAGGCTCTTGCCCTCCACAGGTTCCTTCTGTAGAGGAATGCCGAGCTTTCTTTGCTGAATATCGCGAAGCTGTGGTTTTTCGTCTAGTAAAAAAAGTAAATCAGCCCGAAGACCGGATCTCTTGGAGTAGAGAAGTTAATAAAGAGCTGGTTAAAGTGGAAAGAGAAGTTTTTAAGTCCGGTTATTATAAAGCATTTATGATGACCATGGATGAGTGCCGTTGTTGTGCTACCTGTACCGGAGAAAGAGCAACCTGCGTCAACAAAGAAGACTCCCGGCCCGGGCCGGAATCACTTGCAGTTGATGTTTTTAACACCGTGCGCAGTATAGGTTATCCTATCGAGGTTCTGCACAGCTATGATCAGGAGATGAACCGCTATGCCATTTTGATGGTTGAATAAACAAAGCCGGGGACTTTGCTTAAGCTTGTTCCCGGCATGTCGTTCCATCGTTTAAGTTTTTGCAACCTGGTTAGTTTGTTCTTTATTCTGCTTCAGGTGTAAAGGTTCTGGAGGCCATTTCCTTGTCGAGCATTAATATGCCGTGACCTTTCTCACCGACCCGCTTAACCTTGCTGAGCAATTTACTCATGTTTGCTTCTTCCTCAACCTGTTCGTCGATAAACCACTGCAGAAAACTGATACTCGGGTAGTGTTTTTCTTCCTGGGCCAGGGCCATCAGTTCGTTAATCAGACTGCTGACCAGTTTTTCGTGTTCCAGGGCCAGGGTGAATATTTCCTCAGCCGACTTGAAGTCGATTTTTGGATCCTTAAAACCGGTAATGACTGCTTCCTCACCCTGGTCATTGATGAAATTAAAGAATTTCATGGCATGAGAACGTTCCTCTTCAGCCTGAACGATAAAGAAGTTAGCAAAGCCATCGAGATCCTCCTTTGTGAAATATGCGGCCATAGCCAGATAATAGTGGGCGGAAAAAAATTCATGGGTGATTTGCTCATTCATTTTAGAAAGTAGTTTTTCTGATAACATATAAACTCCTCCTTTACTTTACTCGTATTATAACACACCGTGTCATATATCGCTATATTAAAATATAGCATTATATCTATTTGGAAATTGCAAAAAGGTTTGTCAACTGCCCCAGAAGCCAGGCAGTCTTTTTACAATAGCCGAGGCCAGAAAATGGCCGACTCCGATGCCGGCGATCATTCCTAATGCATTCTGAGTGTAATATGCAGCCAGGTAAGCAGTAGTTGCTACTATCAAGATGTATAAAATCGCGTGGACCCAGTCTGGCATGGCTAATAATCATTCCTTTTTTAAAAAGTTGCCAGAAGAACTTTCTCCTGGCAACTTTATTACTTTTTTGACCCGTTTAGCAGCTTATACTTTTTCCATATTTACTGCACAGACCTTTAATTCCGGGATACCGGATACAGGGTCGAGGGCAGAATTGGTTAGTTGGTTAGCGCAGCTTTCTGCAAAGTGGAAGGTCATAAAAATTATTCCTTCCTTCAATTCTCGAACTGGTTTTACTTTGGCGATGACTTCGCCCCGCCTGGAAGTCAGGCGTACTTTGTCGTCCTCGTTTAATCCGAGGCGCTCGGCGTCTTCTTTGCTGACCATAACCTTTTCCATCTCGTACAGGTCGACTAGGCCATCTGATTTGCGGGTCATTGTGCCGGTATGGTAATGGTACAAGGACCTTCCGGTGGTCATGATCAGTGGGTAGTCTTGATCCGGGTTTTCCTGGGGCGGTTGGTAGGTCACCGCCTTAAACAGGGCCTTGCCGCTTTCCCGGAGGAATTTCTCCCCGTATAAGATTGGCGTGCCGGGATGATGCTCATCCAAACAGGGCCAATTCAGTCCGCCGCGCTCCAGCCTTTCATAAGTGATGCCCTTCCACTTCGGGTTTAGCTCGGCAATTTCTTGCAATGCTTGAGCGGGTTCAGTGAAATCGAAGCCTTTCAGGCCTAGTTTCTGCCCTAACTCGCAGATAATAGCGAAGTCGCTCCTTGCTTCACCCGGGGCGTTAACTGCCTTGCGGACGCGCTGGACTCGTCTTTCAGTATTGACAAAAGTCCCGTCTTTTTCAGCAAAAGAGGCTGCCGGCAGTACAACATCAGCATAATCAGCAGTTTCGGTGAAGAAGAGATCCTGCACAACAACCAGCTCAAACTTCTCCAAGGCGTTTTGAATTTTACAAATGTCAGGTTCACTGACGACCGGGTTTTCACCCATGATGTACAGCCCTTTCAGGTTTCCTTCGAGTGCTGCAGTAAAAATCTTGGTCATTTGGATTCCCGGCTTGTCCGGTATTTTCGCCCCGTAAGCCTCCGAAAACTTCTTGTTGGCTTCAGGTGAACTGACTGGTTGGTACCCGGGGAAGACGTTGGGCAGAGCGCCTGTATCACAGGCTCCCTGCACATTGTTTTGGCCGCGCAGCGGATTTACTCCGCTGCCCCGCTTGCCGAGGTTGCCGGTCAGGGTAGCCAGTCCGGCCAGCGCCATTACATTATCCGTGCCGCTGGAGTGCTGGGTGACGCCCATGGTGTAGAGAATGGCCGCCGGATCGTTCTCAGCGTAAATTCTTGCCGCCCTGGCAATTTTTTCTGCCTCAACTCCGGTGATTTTGGCCATTTCTTCCAGGTCAATTTTGCGAAGTTCCGCAGCATAGTCCTCAAAGCCTTCGGTCCTTGCCTTGATGAATTCCTCGTTATGAAGGTTTTCATCCATAATAACCTTGGCCATCCCCAGGATCAGGGCAGCATTGGTTCCCGGACGCAGCTGCAGAAAAACATCGGCATTTTCAGCAATCTTGGTTCGCCGCGGGTCAGCTACGATCAAAGCTGCTCCGTTTTTACGGGCCCGCCGGATCCGGTATCCGATTACGGGATGAGTCTCCGTGGTATTGGAACCGATTATAAAGAATGCTTTCGCCTCGGCGATGTCATTAATACTGTTAGTCATCGCTCCACTGCCAAATACTGTAGCCAGACCGGCTACGGTAGGGGAGTGTCAGAGACGGGCGCAGTGGTCCACATTATTTGTGCCCATGCTGCGGATCAATTTCTGGAACATGTAGTTTTCTTCATTGGTGCAGCGGGCTGAACTTATCCCGGCCAGGGCATCAGCGCCGTGCTTGTCTTTAATATCTTTCATTTTCTCGGCGATGAAGTCTAAGGCTTCATCCCAGGAAGCTTCTGTGAAGATACCGCTTTTTTTGATCAGTGGCGTTTTCAGGCGGTCGGGGTGGTTTATAAAGTCAAAGCCAAAACGCCCCTTCACGCAGAGATCGCCGTGGTTGACCGTACTTTCCTTGTTCCCGGTAACCTGGACCACTTTTTCACCCCGGACGCCAAGTTTGATCCCGCAGCCCACGCCACAGTAGGTGCAGACACTTTCAACCTCGCGCTCCGGTACTTCGGGTTCAGTCCGGTAAAGCGCAGCGGTCGGGCAGCGCACCAGGCATTCCCCGCAGGATTCACACTTAGAATCTTTTATGGGCTTATCCCCTAAAACTGAAACCTTAGTATGAAAACCGCGGAAGGCAAAATCAAGAGCGCTTACTCCATTGATTTCTTCACAGGAGCGGATACAGATACCGCATAAAATACACTTGGTATGGTCCCGGTGGAAGAAGGGGTTGCTGTCGTCAACTTTGACCGCTTCAACTGAGCGCCGGATGCGCTTCATTCGTTCAGGAGTAATTCCCACGAAGGCGCTGACTTCCTGCAGCTGACAGGAGTTGTTCCGTGAACAACTCTGGCAGTCCTTATTATGGCTGGCCAGGATCAGCTCAACGTTGGCCATGCGTATTTGACGTACTTCTTCGGTATCTGTTTTAACTACCATACCGTCTTTAACAGGGGCCCGGCAGGCGGTCACTACTTTACCGTCAGTATCGACCATGCAAATCCGGCAGCCGCCGAAAGTAGGAAGATCAGGGTGATAACAAAGAGTGGGGATATAGATGCCTGTTTTTTTTGCTGCATCTAATACGGTTGAACCATTCGCGACTTCAACTTCCAGTCCGTTGATTGTTAGTTTTAGCATCGATTAACCTTCCTTTCCGCTTGCCGCAGCCAGTTTTTCTTTGCCGGTCAGGCGCTCCACGGCACTGAAGCGTTCCGGACATTCTGAGAAGCAAATTCCGCACCTGGTGCATGTATCCTGGTCAATCTTATGGGGCACTTTCTTTTCGCCGCTAATCGCTTCAACCGGGCAGGCTTTTCGGCAGCGCCCGCAGGCGGTGCATTTTTCTTCGTTAATCTGGAACATGATCAGATTCTTACAAACCAGGGCCGGACAGGCTTTATCCCGGATGTGGGCTTCGTATTCATCCCTGAAATACTGGACTGTGCTCAAAACAGGGTTCGGAGCAGTTTGCCCGAGTCCGCAGATTGAGCTCTTGATAATGGAGTCGCCCAGTTCTAAGAGATGCTCAATATCGCCTTCCCTTCCCCGTCCCTCGCAGATATCATTTAAAACTTCAAGCATCTGCTGGGTGCCCTGGCGGCAGGGTACGCATTGTCCGCAGGATTCTTCAAAGGTGAAATCGAGGAAGTAGCGGGCCACGTCGACCATACAGGTTGATTCATCAATGACCACCATTCCACCCGAACCCATCATCGAACCGGCTTTAACCAGGGTGTCGAAGTCAACCGGGAGGTCCAACTTATCCTCGGGCAGGCAGCCGCCCGAAGGGCCCCCGGTCTGAACGGCCTTGAACTTTTTATCGTCCAAAATTCCGCCGCCGATTTCCCAGATAATTTTGCCCAGCTCGATACCCATGGGCACTTCGATCAAACCGCTGCGCTTAATTTTGCCGGTCAGCGCGAAAACGGCGGTTCCCGGGCTGCCTTCGGTGCCGATGCTCTTAAACCAATCAGCGCCTTTGCTCAAGATCTGAGGCACCACTGAGAAAGTTTTCACATTGTTGAGCAGGGTCGGCTTACCCCATAGGCCTTCTTCACTGGTTCTCGGCCGGGGCAGGGGTTTGGGCCAGCCACGGTTACCTTCGATGGACATAATCAGGGCAGTTGATTCACCGCAGACAAAGGCTCCGGCACCCTGGAAGATTTCCAAGTCGAAGTCAAATCCAGTGTTCAGAATATTTTCACCGAGCAGGTTTTTCTCCCTGGCCTGTTCAATTGCTTTGCGCAGCCGTTTAATGGCCAGCGGATACTCTGCCCGGACGTAAAAGTAACCTTTTGATGCGCCGATCGTATAACCGGCGATAAGCATGCCCTCGATAACTGAATGAGGATCGCCTTCTAAAACGGAACGATCCATGAAAGCCCCGGGATCACCTTCATCGGCGTTGCAGAGCACGTATTTTTGATCTGCTTTCGGTTTGAGGCAAGATTCCCATTTGCGTGCGGCCGGAAACCCGGCGCCGCCCCTTCCGCGCAGACCAGAATCTTTAAGGATCCCAATAATTTCTTCCTGGTCTTTTTCAAGCGATTTGGCCAGGCCCTTGTAACCGCCGTGGGCGATATATTCATTGATGTTTTCCGGGTCGATCACCCCGCAGTTCTTAAGGATTACGCGCTGCTGATTTTTGAAAACCTCGCCGGTGTCGATGCGCTCCAAGTCTGCCGGACCGCCTTCGCCGAAATAGCCAAGGGCCAGGTCGGGACGCGGGTCGTCATTGACCAGGTAGCTTTCGATGATTTCTTCGGCGATTTCCGGAGTGACCCCCTGGTAAGAAATACGCGGTTTTCCGGGTTTGATCACATCGACCAGGACTTCAGCGAAACACATTCCGATACAGCCGATTTCTTTTACAACGGCATCAAGTCTTTTTTCTTCTAGCTGCTTGTGAATCGTCTTTACTACCGACTGGGCTCCGGTAGCATTGCCGCAGGTAGCGCAGCCGACGTAAATTTGTGGGGTGTTGCTTTTCTCTGTGTTTTCCCATCTTTCAATGGCTTCTTTTTCGATCAGATCAAAGTTCCGGGTCACTTTGTTTGAGAACCTCCTTTGCTTCCTTCGATTCAACCCGCCCGAAAACGTCGTCGTCAACCATGACCACGGGAGCGAGAGCACATGAACCGACACAGTTTACCCGTTCTAAGCTAAATTTGAAGTCTTCGGTTGTATCACCGGCCTTGATGCTCATTTCACGCTCTAATGCTTCCATGACCAGCATCCCGCCGCGTACATGGCAGGCAGTGCCAAGACAAACCTTAACGGTGCGTTCGCCCCGGGGGCTGAAATAGAACTGTGAATAGAAAGTGGCAGTACCGTAAACCTTGCTCTCGGGCATCCCAATCATCTCTGCAATTGTGCGGATCGATTCTTCCGGAAGGTAGCCGATTTCATCCTGGACCGCCTGCAGCATGGGGATAACCTCATTGCGCTTCCCTTCAAAAGCTGATAAAGCCTTGTTGGTTAATTCCTGCAAATCCTTCCCTCCATTCAATTATCGTTATTTATTAATCAAGTTTTAAGTGAGGCTAAATCCACTTGCTCATATCCAAACTTATTTTCTCGATCGGCCCTTATAATTCCTGCATGCTTCAAGAAGAGTAAAAATTCTAAACAGCCGACTACCATTTAGGGCTACTAACCCTGAAATTCAAGGCAAATGCAAGAAACTATTCGGAGTCTGAACTGGTGGTGGCTGGTTTAAATTAGCCACATGAAAATAAACGGGATGAACATTTTAATAGTGAATAAGCGGCAAAGGTGCAGCATAGAAATTTTGACTGGATCGAGGTCATGCTTAATGGCTAATGCAGTCATCACCGTGAAACCGCCCGGTGCAGCAGCCAGTAAACTGGTTGGTAAATCCCAGCCTGTCAGGCGATGAATAATCCAGGCCACACCGAAAGAACTGGCAAATATCACGGTGGTGGCGATTAAAATCGGCAGCACAAATTCAGTTTGAGTCATGGTTAGAATTGTATCAAGAGTAATGCTTTCAGCAACGTTTATACCCACCGCAACCAGCAATATATTGAGCAGGCTGCGTGAAATCCTACTGACCGGCAAACCTGTTAAAGAGGCGGTAGCAATAAAAATGATTGAACCAATCATCAGACCGGCCGGAATGCCCAGGCTTTCAAAGATCAGGCCTCCGGCAGTTGCCACCACCAGGGTTAAAAGAATCTTCTTCCAGGATTTTTTGAAAAATTGCGCCTGCTGCCTGATTGCCCTGCGGTTTAAAGAGAGCTTTATCTTGTCCGGAAAAGAAATGATTTGCCGGGGATTATTATCAGCCTGGTGATGAGCATGATCCGCCTTGTAATTTCCTTGTTCCAGGGCCGGTTTTCCCGGATGGTCTTCTGTGTCGAGGTCGTCGGCCCTGACCGATTGTTTGTTATTTCCGGTATTCTTAACTTCCAGCTTTTGAAAAAATATCGGAAATAATATGACTGTTCCGAGCATCCGGATTAACTGCATCACCATTATTACGGCTGCGCTGGCGCCGGAAGCTATGGCCAGGACCGTGATTTCAGTTAATCCT